>JBCCOJ010000001.1:0-46366 GCA_039025415.1 Bacteroidota bacterium
ACCGCAACACCATATAGAATTTTTAATAGGTATTTAGGAATATCATAGGTTGCCTAAATTCAATTTTACTAATTGCATAATTCTGAAAAACGCCATCTTCTCCAAACACAATGCTTCAGTCAGGCGATAAATAATGACACTAACGATACATTTTTAACTACCAACTATACAAGCTTTAGAGTTTGGTAGAGAATATTAATGAATCTTTGTCATGAAACTAAGATTAAAGTACAAGCTATTAAGTAGCAATTGTGGGGATTGACTATTTATTTAAAATTGTTTTGTACACGATGGAAAGTAATCCATTTTTCATTGAAACCCCTTTTTAAAGGGTTTTTAATCATCAAAGTTTTTTTGTTAGTTATTATGTATTAGGGAAAAAAACGAGCGTTCAAAAAACGCTCGTTTTTTATTTAGAAAGTATAGTAGATATCAACTCCCATCACTTATTTAACAAGATATTTACTACAAAAGTTAAAAACTCTAAAATGTTGTTTTACAAGTTTTTAAATCTACAATTATTAAAATTTGAGTTTTTCAGACTCATTTGGCCATGTTAAAAACTTGTTGAAAACGTTTGCGTTGAAAATTCGAAAACCATCATCTATTTTTCAATCTTTGTTAGTCCCGAATCGAAGTACAAATTCAATTTTCAGGATAAATAAAAACTTTTAAGCATGTCTCAAGCCACAGAACCAATTTTACAGGAAAACAAAGATAGATTTGTAATCTTCCCGATTCAACATCACGATATCTGGGAATGGTATAAAAAATCTGAGGCTAGTTTTTGGACTGCGGAAGAAATTGATCTTCATCAAGACCTCTCCGATTGGAAAAACAAGCTCAGCGATGACGAACGATATTTCGTAAAACATATTCTCGCATTTTTCGCTGCGAGTGATGGTATAGTTAATGAAAATCTCGCCGAAAATTTCGTGAATGAAGTCCAATATAGCGAAGCTAAATTTTTCTATGGCTTCCAGATTATGATGGAGAACATTCATAGTGAAACCTATTCGTTACTTATTGACACTTACGTCAAGGATGAAAAAGAAAAAGATATTCTTTTCAATGCGATAGAAAATTTTCCTGCCATCAAAAAGAAGGCAGATTGGGCTCTTAAATGGATTGAGTCCCCAAGTTTCGCAGAACGATTGATTGCTTTTGCGGCGGTAGAGGGAATTTTCTTCTCTGGAGCATTCTGTTCCATTTTCTGGCTTAAAAAACGTGGGCTTATGCCAGGGCTAACCTTTTCCAACGAATTGATTTCAAGAGATGAAGGCGTTCACTGCGATTTTGCCGTGCATTTGCACAATCATCATTTGGTCAATAAGGTGCCAAAAGAGAGAATTAGGGGAATTATAGTTGATGCATTAAATATCGAAAGAGAATTCATTACCGAATCCTTACCGGTAAGCTTAATTGGCATGAACTCAAAGCTTATGACCCAATATCTGGAATTTGTAACAGACAGGCTTCTAACAGAATTAGGTTGTGAAAAGGAATACAACGCATCTAATCCATTCGATTTTATGGATATGATTTCACTTCAAGGAAAAACAAATTTCTTTGAAAAGAGAGTTTCAGAATATCAAAAAGCGGGTGTTCTCAATAAAGAGGAAGAAAAAGATAAATTCAGTTTTGACGCTGATTTTTAACCTAGGCTATTTATCCCTAGTGGAAACACAGGTTTAGTTTCAAGACTAGGGATTCACTATATTTTTTTGATTTTTAGTTTGAGTTTTAAAATTTTCCCGCAAGGGAAGGCTAGACAACCCATCTCTAAATCTGACTAACAGCTTTTAAATTCTGACAAGGTTCAGGATAAAAAATTCAATTAATCCAACTTCTGAAATTAAAATTTCAGAGAAAAAAACAACGAGTAAAATTATGTTTGTAGTAAAAAGAGACGGAAGAAAAGAGCCGATGATGTTCGATAAAATCACGGCGCGGGTTCGTAAATTGTGTTACGGTCTTAACGAATTAGTGGACCCCGTAAAGGTTGCCATGAGAGTGATAGAAGGTTTGTATGATGGGGTAACCACCAGTGAATTAGACAATCTCGCTGCTGAGATTGCTGCCACCTTGACTACAGCGCATCCAGATTATGCAAAGTTAGCGGCTCGAATTTCCGTTTCAAACCTACACAAAAACACCAAGAAAACATTTAGTGAGGTCATGCACGACCTCTATACCTATGTGAATCCTCGAACCGGTAAAAAAGCGCCATTGCTGTCTGATGAAGTTTATAAAGTAATCATGGACAATAAGGACAAATTAGATTCAACAATCATATATAACCGTGATTTTGGCTACGACTATTTTGGCTTCAAAACCTTAGAGCGTTCCTACTTACTTAAGCTTAATGGAGAAATTGCAGAGCGTCCCCAACACATGTTAATGCGAGTTTCAATAGGTATTCATTTAAATGATTTAGATGCTGCAATTGAGACTTATGAGCTCATGTCTAAAAAATATTTTACGCACGCAACGCCAACATTATTTAATGCGGGCACACCAAAACCACAGATGTCATCGTGCTTTCTTTTAACAATGAAAGAAGACAGTATTGACGGCATTTACGATACTTTAAAACAGACTGCCAAGATATCGCAATCTGCTGGTGGGATAGGTTTGGCGATACATAATGTTCGCGCGACAGGAAGTTATATCGCTGGCACCAACGGCACATCTAATGGAATAGTGCCAATGCTTAAAGTATTTAATGACACAGCACGTTACGTAGATCAAGGCGGCGGAAAACGTAAGGGAAGCTTCGCTATTTACGTAGAAACATGGCATGCCGATATTTTTGATTTTCTTGATTTGAAGAAAAACCACGGTAAAGAGGAAATGCGAGCGCGTGATTTGTTTTATGCTATGTGGATTTCAGACTTGTTCATGAAACGCGTTCAAGAGAATGGGGAATGGACCTTGATGTGTCCAAACGAATGCCCAGGTTTACCGGAAGCACACAGCGAGGAGTTTGAAAAACTGTATTTAAAATACGAAGCAGAAGGAAAAGGCAGAAAAACCATAAAAGCCCGAGAGCTTTGGGAAAAAATATTGGAATCCCAAATTGAAACCGGGACACCTTACATGCTTTATAAGGATGCTGCAAACCGCAAATCAAATCAAAAGAATCTAGGTACCATAAGATCTTCTAACCTATGTACCGAAATTCTAGAATACACCTCTCCAGATGAGGTTGCCGTTTGTAATTTAGCATCCATCGCATTACCAATGTTTGTGAAAAATGGTGAATTTGACCATAAGGAACTATTCCGCATTACAAAACGAGTAACGAAAAACCTGAATCGCGTTATCGATAGAAATTACTATCCAGTAATTGAGGCTCAAAATTCAAATTTCCGTCATAGACCCGTTGGACTGGGCGTTCAAGGTTTAGCTGATACGTTTATCAATCTAAGATTGCCATTTACAAGCGACGAGGCGAAAGCGTTAAACCAGGAAATTTTTGAAACCCTTTACTATGCCGCGGTCACAGCGAGTATGGAAGAAGCTAAAGCAGATGGTGCTTACGAAACCTACGAAGGTTCGCCCATAAGCCAAGGCGAGTTTCAGCACAACCTTTGGGGAATTAAGGATGAAGAATTAAACGGAAGATGGGACTGGGAGAAGCTGCGTAAAAATGTCAAGAAGCACGGTGTGCGAAATTCATTATTGGTAGCGCCAATGCCAACCGCTTCAACCTCACAGATTTTAGGCAATAATGAGTGTTTTGAACCATATACCTCAAACATTTATACGAGACGTGTATTATCTGGGGAGTTTATTGTAGTTAACAAGCACCTTTTGGAGGATTTAGTGGAACTTGGATTATGGAACGAAAGCCTCAAGCAGGATATCATGCGTGCAAATGGTTCAATTCAAGGTATTGAGGAAATCCCAACAGAAATTAAAGAACTATATAAAACAGTTTGGGAACTTAGTATGAAAGATATCATTGACATGTCACGTCACAGAGGATATTTCATTGATCAATCCCAATCGCTTAACCTCTTTATGGAAGGTGCAACCATGGCCAAGTTAACTTCTATGCATTTCTATGCCTGGAAGAGTGGTTTGAAAACCGGTATGTATTACCTAAGAACCAAAAGCGCCGTTGATGCCATCAAGTTTACCTTATCAAATAAAAAGAAAGAGCAACCTGTGGCAGAAGTTGTAGAAGTATCCCAAGAGGAAGCAAGTGCCATAAAGGCAAAACAACAAGAGCAAGCAGCAAAAACTGCTGAAAAATTCGCTCAGAAAACCACTACAAAAACTGAGGATGTAGCTCCGATGAGCGCTGAAGAAATGAAAGCATTAATTGCACAAGCAAAAGAGGCTGAAGGTGATGATTGCCTTATGTGCGGCAGTTAATTTGTTAGTTTAAGTGTTATTTAGTTTTAAAAGGCCTTTGTAGAAATTCTACAAAGGCCTTTTATCATTTTGCTTCTAAGGTTAAAGCCATAAGAACTTCAACAAATAAAAGCACTAATCCGAAAAAATGATTTACTTCTTCTTGTTGTTGGCCTCGATGTATTTTTCCAAAGCCATGGTCATTGAAGGCGTTTCTGGGGTGGGTGCAGCTATATCCACACGAAGACCGTGAGATTCTACCGCCTTTATTGTAGTGTTTCCAAAAACCGCTATTTTGGTATCTTTCTGTTTAAACTCAGGGAAATTATGAAATAATGATTCTATCCCTGAAGGGCTAAAGAACACCAATATATCGTAGTAAACATTGGCGAGGTCTGATAAATCGCTTATTACCGTTTTATAAAATACGGCTTGCTTCCATTTAACACCTAATCCGTCCAGAATCTCTGGCACTTCAGGCTTTAACTTATCTGTAGTGGGCAGTAAAAAGTTCTCGTCTTTGTACTTTTTGATGAGTGGTGCGAGATCAGCAAATGCACGTTTACCAACATAAATCTTTCTCTTTCTGTAAACCACATATTTCTGTAAATAGTAGGCAACGGCTTCAGATTGGCAGAAATACTTCATAGTATCCGGCACTTCAAATCTCATTTCATCGGCTACCCTAAAAAAATGATCCACAGAATTTCTACTTGTCAAAATAATGGCAGAATACTGGCGTAAATCTACTTTTTGATGTCTAATCTCTTTGGCATCAACCCCTTCAACGTGAATGAATGGTCTAAAATCTATTTTGACTTTTTGTTTTTCTTGAAGGTCGAAATAAGGCGAGTTTTCAATTTTAGGTTCTGGTTGGGATACTAAAATAGTCTTCACTTTCGTCATAGTTCAATTGGTCGTTTACGCGTTGAAATCTATAATTAACTTAGTTAAAATCAGATAGGGCCCGATTTCGAGAGCGCAAAGATACAAAATAAAATAGAAAAAGTTCGCAAGCAGTGTTTTTTGATGATTTTTGAATGAGATAATAAATCCAACTAAATTAATGAGTAAAATCAAAGAAATAATTGAATAAATTACAGCTTTTGATGGCTCAAGCGTATAAATCAGGATGCAATTAAGGGGTAATAAAATAAGCCCCGAAAAGTTTTTGTAGGTTGTTTTTTGAAATAGATACTGGTCAATAATTGTATCAATATCAAAGAGACTCCCTATAAGTCGTTCAATAAGAATTTTTGAAAGCGTTAAAACTCCAACACCAAATAATATCTTAACAAAAAAGTTTAAATCAAAACGCTCAATTTGACCAAATGAGGCTAGTCCTATATAAATAAAAGTCGAAATTGATATGATGAAATTTAAAAAAAACAGCGAATCAAAACCATCAATAAACTTTTGATTTCTAGCGTAAATCTTCAAATATTTTGAATTTCCGAGTACGGAGACAAAATCGCTAAATCGATGGACATAAAGAAATTTTGAAATAACTACAGCAGTCAACCCAATCAGTAAGGCAATGGTAAACCAGTCATTTGTAATGGATTCTCTAAGCATGGTATAAAACTAGTGAGAAATGTCAAGATAGCAGAGTGTTAACATTGTTTATAATAATTACCACCAAGATTATTTCATAAACGTTTACATTTGTCAATCACTCAATATTGATATAACTAAATGAGAGATGCCCTCGTTATCATACCAACTTATAATGAGATAGAGAATATTGAGGCAATCATTAGAGCGGTTTTTTCGCAAGAAAAAGCCTTTGATATCCTTATTGTTGATGACAATTCCCCCGATGGGACCGCTGACAGGGTGAAATTTCTACAAAACGAATTTAAAGAGCAGTTGCACCTATTGGTTAGAACTAAAAAAACGGGATTAGGTACAGCTTATATAGCGGGTTTTAAGTGGGCTCTTAAACATGATTACGATTATATTTTTGAGATGGATGCCGATTTTTCCCATAATCCAGATGATTTAATTAGGCTTTATAATGCTTGCGCCATTGATGGCGCAGACATGTCAATAGGGTCGCGCTACGTTAAAGGCGTTAATGTTGTTAATTGGCCAATGAGCCGGGTTTTGATGTCTTATGGAGCTTCCAAATACGTAAGGTTTATCACGCGAATGAAAATAAGGGATGCCACAGCAGGCTTTGTTTGCTATAAGAGAAATGTACTTGAGCAGATAGACTTAAACTCCATAAAATTCGTGGGCTATGCCTTTCAAATTGAAATGAAATTTAAGTCCTACCTTAAAAAATTTAAAATTATTGAAGTACCAGTAATATTTACAGATCGTACCAAAGGAAAGTCAAAAATGAGCAGTGGCATAATTTCTGAGGCTATCTTTGGTGTCATAAAATTAAAGTTTAAAAGTTTGATTTCATAAATCATGGAAGAAAAATTAACCCTCATAAAAAACGCCAAAATTGTCAACGAAGGAAAGGTCATGGAAGGTGACATTTTAATTCAGGGCGAGTATATTAAGGACGTCGCCAGTTCGATTAGCGCGAAATCGGCTGATGTAAATATAATCGATGCCGAAAATAAGTATGTAATTCCAGGTATTATAGATGACCAGGTGCATTTTCGCGAGCCCGGATTGACCCACAAAGCCGATATCGCCTCAGAATCTAAAGCGGCAATAGCTGGTGGTATCACCTCTTTTATTGAAATGCCAAATACAGTACCTCAGACCACCACCATTGAAAAATTGGAAGAAAAATTTGCCATAGCCGCAGAAAAATCCTTCGCCAACTATTCATTCATGTTCGGCGGAACCAATGACAATTTAAAGGAAATTTTAAAGGTGGACACTAAATCTGTCGCTGGCCTGAAGCTGTTTTTAGGATCATCTACCGGAAATATGTTGGTAGATGACCCTGAGGTTCTTGAAAAGATATTCAGCAGTACCGATATGGTTATTTCGGTGCACTGTGAAGATGAAGCGACAATTCAAGAAAATCTAAAATCCCATATAGCGGAGTACGGGGAGGATATTCCTATTGAAAAACATCCTATAATAAGAAGCGAGGAGGCTTGTTATCTATCGTCTTCCCAGGCAATTGCCTTGGCAAAAAAGACTGGAGCCAGACTACATGTGTTTCATCTTTCAACTAGAAAGGAAACCAAACAGTTTTCGAATAAAACACCCCTGAAGGATAAAAAAATCACCTCGGAGGTCTGTATTCATCATTTGTGGTTCTCAGATGAAGACTATAAAACTAAGGGAACCCATATAAAATGGAATCCAGCCGTCAAAACAAAGAAAGATAGAAAGCAATTATGGAAAGCACTTTTGGATGACCGAATTGATGTTATCGCCACGGACCATGCACCACACACTTTAGAAGAAAAGAGCAATAACTATTTAAAAGCGCCGTCTGGCGGGCCTTTGGTGCAACACGCGTTGGTAGCCATGATGGAAATGGTGCACGAAGAGAAAATTTCTATAGAGAAAATGGTGGAGAAAATGTGCCATAATCCTGCGATTCTATTTCAGGTTGAAAAACGAGGCTACATTAAGAAAGGGTTTTTTGCCGATTTAGTCATCATAGATGCCAACAGCCCATGGACGGTAAACCAAGAGAATATATTATACAAATGTGGCTGGTCTCCATTTGAAGGGCGAAGCTTCAAATCTAGGGTCACGCAAACGTTTTTAAATGGAAGTCTCGTTTATAACAACTTTAAATTTTCAGATATTAAAGCTGCTAAAAGATTGACGTTTGACAGATAGCTTTAAGATAGTTTAGTCATGAAGTATAGATATATCTTACTAATATTAGGTTTGCTCATTGCCTGTAAGCGTACAGACAAACCTGAACAACCTGAGAATCTGATTCCTGAAGATAAAATGGTGGAGATACTATACGACGTTGTTATTTTAAATGCAGCCAAGGGCTCAGCGAAAACCGCCCTACAAAAGAGCGGCATCATGCCCCAGGAATATGTATTTGTGAAGTATGATATTGACAGCCTCCAGTTTGCAAAAAGCAATGAGTTCTATAGCTACGATTTGGCAACCTATGAGCGCATAATCAATCAAGTAGACACCTTGCTTAGTGTGAAACAGAGAAATGTCCAAGCAAGAATAGATGCGGAGGTAGCAGAAAAAAAACGTGTAAGGGACTCCCTTAAGAAATTACAGGACAGTATAAATAAACAAAGGAAATTAAAGGATATTAAGAAAAGGGATAGCACTTCTAAAACCATTAGGCCTATTGATAATTGAAATTGATTTCAATTATCATTCATATCTTTTTTGTAAAAATTACAGACCTTCATTATTGAAAAATCCAAATCCTTAAAAACAAAACCCAGCTCATCTCTCACCTTAGTAGTATCAAATTTGGAATTGGTAGTAATTGAATTCGCCATTTGTTTTGACAGGATTCTTCTTTTACCCAAAAGATTAGACCTTAACCAATCAAGACGCCAAAGTATTCCAAGTTTGAATAGCTTTAATGGTTTTGTTGCTTTTTTAACCCCGAGACTTTTGGCGACCATATCTTGGAATTCTTTAAAACTTCTATTTTCAGCCACAAGAATAAAGCGCTCATTCTTAATATCTCCTTCCATAAGTTGTCGCATTATTGAAACCGTATCCCAAACATCTACATATCCAGAACTTCCTAAGGGATAATACTTTAGACCATTGTAAACCTTTTTGATGAGACTACCACTTCCGCCGCCTTTCCAAAAGCCAGGTCCCATAATAATCCCAGGATTAACGATTACCGCATCGACACCTTCCTGAGTGCCTCGCCAAACTTCCATTTCTGCGCCATATTTGGTAATGGCATAAACACTGTTGTCTTTTTCGGGATTCCATTCGGTTTTTTCCGAAATATGGGTCTTTGATGTGCTGGCCTCTCCAATGGCAGCAATAGAACTTATATAACAAAGTTTTTTAATCTTATTTGTAATGCACAGGTTTACAATGTTAGCGGTACCCTCAATATTGATTTTACGTAATTGATTGTATTTGTTGGGCTCAAAGCTCACAAATGCGGAACAATGATACACTTTTTCAACGTCCTTAAAAGCATTTTCCAATGTTGGTATATCAGTAATATCTGCTTTAATCCAATCGATTTTAGCGAAAAGTTTATCTGCATCATCTGTATAATAGGAAAATACGTGTTTTACCCGCGAAAGTGTTTTATCACGCCTGTAAATCGCTCTAATCGATTCATTAGTCTTGAGCAACTCATACAATAAATGTGAGCCAACCAATCCAGTTCCACCAGTAACTAAAATCATAAATTAAAGGTACGCTTTTTAGCAAAACTGATTTTATACTTGAATCTATAAATCTATATTTGTGCTTAATGATAAAAATGGATTGATGACAACTAATTTTATTGAAGAACTCCAGTGGCGAGGTATGATTCACGACGTAATGCCAGGGGCAGAAGAACACTTAATGGAAGGCATGCGCTCGGCTTACGTGGGCTTTGACCCTACTGCAGATTCGCTACATATTGGTAATCTTGTCCCGATTATGCTTTTGGCTCATTATCAACGATGTGGTCATAAACCTTTTGCCTTAGTTGGCGGTGCTACGGGAATGATTGGCGATCCATCGGGAAAATCCAGCGAAAGAAATCTTCTGGACGAAAATACACTTCGTCATAATCAAGAGGCTATTAAAAACCAGTTATCCCATTTTTTGAATTTTGAAAGCGACATTGAAAATTCTGCGGTTTTGGTAAATAATTACGACTGGATGCGAGAATTTTCATTTTTACAATTTATTCGTGATGTTGGTAAGCATATAACGGTTAATTATATGATGGCCAAGGATTCGGTCAAAAATAGAATCTCATCAGAAAATAGCAACGATGGTATGTCCTTTACCGAGTTTACCTATCAACTCGTACAGGGTTATGACTTTCTACATCTTTTTAAAGAACATGATTGCACAATACAAATGGGTGGTAGTGACCAATGGGGAAATATTACCACTGGTACCGAACTTATAAGACGTATTGCACAAGGAAAAGGTTTTGCAATAACTTGCCCCTTAATCACTAAAAGTGATGGCAGTAAATTCGGTAAATCTGAAGGTGGAAACGTTTGGTTGGATGCCAATAGAACCTCACCCTATAAATTTTATCAATATTGGTTGAATTCCAGTGATGAAGATGCCGAGAAGTACATTAAGATTTTCACTTTTTTGAACAAATCTGAAATCGACGCCTTAATTGAAAACCACCAAGAAGCGCCCCACCAACGTCAACTACAAAGGCGATTAGCAGAAGAAATCACTAAAATGGTTCACTCTCTAGAGGAATTTGAAAATGCTGAAAAAGCCTCAAATATTCTCTTTAGTAAATCCTTTAAAACCGATATAAAGACCTTAGATGAAAAAACGTTCTTAGATGTTTTTGAAGGTGTTCCCCAAGCAGAAATTTCAAAGATTGAGCTCGCCGAATTAGATATGATTGGCGCTTTGGCGGCAAGAACCAATTTCCTAGGTTCAAATAGTGAAGCCCGTCGGGCATTAAAAGAAAACGCGGTTTCGGTGAATAAAGAGAAGGTAAATGAAGACTATAAATTGTCTGAAGATGATTTAATTAATGGAAAATATATCATCATAAATAAGGGTAAGAAAAACACTTATATCATTAAGGTTTCATAACCATTTTTAGCTCAACCAAAAAACCCCCGCCAAGGCGGGGGATCAACATTAACCAATCAACTATGTTGAAGCTAATCCTTCTTTTTCATAGAACTCTTAAAACTATTAATTCAGATTGATAGCTTCATTTATTATGACGGTAATGTGTGCTTTACCTTACATATAAACGAAAATATTTACGTTAAGGTTTTGTAAAATGAAAACGTCGTAATCATTTATAAATCAGGAACAGGAATAATGTTTGGTTGTTTAAACCACCTTCGAGATGTCCAGGTGTGTGGTGTTTAAAGAGTAATGAAAATCACCCTTGGAATAATCGGTTTTAATTTTTCAGTTAAACGACCATCAGATTACAACCTCTGATATCGCTATTATCAAAACGACCAATAATTTCAAAGCTCCCGTCACTATACACCTTCCCGAGGTCTTGGGTTGCTATAAAGGCGCAAGAATTTAAATTGGCGAGATCAATAACGTTAATTGCACCGGTTGAATTATTGTTTTTAATACTTAAGGCATCTTCGGTTTCACGGGTCAAAATCCGCATCCAAGGCGGGCATTCAAATATCCCATTTCCTTCTGAATAAGCTTGGCTCAATAGCTCTGTCATGCCGTACTCGCTGTGAATCTCGCTAACCCCAAATCCTTTTTTAAGAATTTCATGAAGCTCTACCCTTACTAATTCTTTTCTGCGTCCTTTCATTCCACCCGTCTCCATAATAATTGTGTTTTTTAACTGAAATGAAAACATTTCAACTAAATCCAAAAGGGCGAAAGAAACACCTATGAGAAGCACTTTTTTGCCAGAAGAGTCCAGTTGGATGAGCCTATTTCTCAGTTCTTCAAGATTATTAAGGTAAAATCCACTTTCAGTACGTTCAGTTTCATCAATCATATCATTTACCATATAGATGAGTGAGGAGCCTTGCCGTTCAAGATAACTCGGCAGTAAGGCCAAAATGGTAAAATCCTTAATATTTCCGTAGAAATGTGAAAAGGCTTTTCTAAAACTTGATTGATACAGACTTAAATCTGAAACATAGTGCTTACTGGTTTGGCTTCCCGTTGTACCACTGCTCGTAAAGGTTTGTTGTATCTCTTGATTATTAATCATTACTTCACGATTCTTAAAAAATTGAATCGGTAGAAATGGTATAGCTTCAATTCTGCTTATATCACTTGGATGCTTATATAATAAATCACAAAAAGATCGGTAAACTGGGTTGTTTTCAAATTGAAATTTGAAAATTTCCAATGCTAAATCCTCAAATTGTGCTTTGTTATTAATTGAAAATATAGAATTTGGTAATATCATGATTGCAAAAATAATCAAACAAAAAGCGCTGCCATTTGGCAACGCTTTTAAAATTCAAATAAGAAAAATTAGTTTATTTGATTATTAACTTTTTGGTTACCGATGAGGATTCCTGAGATAACTTTAAAATATAAACTCCAGAGTTTAAACTTGAAACGTCCAAACGCTTATTATCTAAGTTGCCAGAAAACACCTCTTTGCCTAAAATATTGAAAATTGAAACTGAAATATTGTCATAATCCGCTAGTTCTACATTTACAAAACCATCGGCACTAGGATTTGGATAGACCCTTACATCATTTGCGGTTAAGCTTTCAGCCGATAAGGTAGTTGGTGTAACATCTGACCACGATGTCCCTATTCTAAGTTCATCAAAAAGAATAAACGGTGTTTCTGTGGTCGAATCTTGCCTTATTGCAAATTGGCTAAAGCTTGTTTCAACGTCAGTATCTGTTAATGTTGCTGATGCTGTTGGCGCTGTTCCTCCAAACGATGCGTCGCTCGGATTTACCCATGCATTGGTAACACCTGTTGCGGTATCGTAACTCATAACAACTAATATTGTTGAATTAGTAGTAAGTACCGTGGCATCCAGACTAGCTCCTGTCGGGGCAGTATTAGCGTTAGATATGCCAATTTGAAATTCTCCTGCGTTTGCGCCAGGAACAGTCCAAAGTCTTGCATCAAAATCGCCTAATAAAGCAAAATAGCCAGCGGTTGTTACTGAACTGATATCCGTAACATTAATTAAAAATGAGGCATAGATTGTACCACTAGTAACCGTTTCAAATTCAATGGCAGGATCACTTCCACCACCGTCAAAGGTGATATGATTTCCGCTTTGGGAAGAATCGGCCAAGTTGGGATAACTCAATCCTCCTGGTCCACCAATCAATACTTCGTCTGACGAGTCTGAAATATTTTCCCAGTTATTTGCACTAATCAAATCAGAACCAACGGTATAGTCAAATCCTTCATAAAGTGGCAAGGTTAGAGCTGGGTCACAATCTGGGCTACTAATATTACGCGTAAAATTACAACTGCTATTAGTGACATTTCCTAAGAAAGTAACAACAAAATCGGTACCCTCAGTAATGCCAGTAATCGTGATTGTTCCTTCTGCGGTAGTTGTAGGGTCATCACCTCCTAATGTACCAACACCTCCAGAATCAATAACGTAGGCAGCAGTAGCTCCCCCTGTATATTCAATGGTTACACCATAAGTGTCTGTTGAGGCTGGGGTAATGTTATCGCAAGTAGTAGTGATTGTACCAACTTGTAAATCACAAGGGAAGGCAATGTCAAAATTTACGGTGTCACTAGCTATAACGCCACCGTCAACCATATCAACTGTAACTTGAAAGGTATCTCCATCAACAGCAGGCGCAATTAAGAATGGACTTGTTATATTATTTGTTGTTTCTGGTGTGCCGCCATTTGTAATTACAGTAATGTTATAGGTAGCACCACTAGGAACATTTTCCCCATTAAATTCAATATCAACAGAGGTAGCTCCAGAGTTAATGGATTCGCCATCAGTTGGTGAGGTAATGGTTACAAGTGGATCTGTAATACAACCTGTGTAGGAACCTAAGGTATCCCATCCAGAGTTTGAATCGCCAACAATCCATTCAGATGAAGCGGCATCAGTTCCAAAAGAATCCAATGGGACTGGATTTGGGCTACATACTGTAGTTTTTCTAGTAAGGGTTTGATTTTGGGTTCCATTAGTATCGTCACCAACTGCCCAACCTGAGCCTGGATCACCATGCAAATCTCCTAGAATATCAATAATGGTGTAGGTAGCAGCAGTTGCCCCTGCCAATGTTAATGCATAAACGTCATCACCATTACTCAAAAATTGAAAGGTTGCGTCAGCCTCATCCAAAATATCTTGATTAGCATCAGGGTGCGCAATTACATAAACATCTCCATCACTTAGAAGTGTTCCCGGATCAAATGTAATATTGTCAGGAAAATCAAATTCCCCAAACGTATCACACCCATTTGAACAAGACGAGAGTGAGTATCCGCTCAAATCAACATCTGCTCCGGTTCCGTTATAAATTTCTAGAAATTTATTATCGCCAGAACCTTCACCATATTTGCTGATTAATAAATCAGTTGTTTGCCCAAAGGACAAAAAGGAAAACATAAAGGTTAGAGATAAAAAGTAAAGTTTTTTCATATTGAATAGATTAATTAAAAAGTAAAAACAAATATAATCAGATTTTTAAGCTGAGACCCCTAATTTACAATATGGTAACATAGCTCCAAAAAAATTCACTAACTCAATTTCAATTTTATCTGCTCTAATTTAATACTAAGGTTTTTATTGTCACCATGACTGTTTTCGTCACATCTCTTTTCTATTTTTAATA
The DNA here is from genome assembly GCA_039025415.1 of Bacteroidota bacterium. GTDB lineage: Bacteria > Bacteroidota > Bacteroidia > Flavobacteriales > Flavobacteriaceae > Psychroserpens. The sequence continues at coordinate 14,731 of JBCCOJ010000001.1, forward strand.
ATTCCATAAACAAGCTGAATGATATAATGACTTCTTTGTTTACGTTAACTTAACGTTATGAATTTTAACTCTGGTTTAATTTTTTCTTAATAGCCTTATATTTACAATGACAATTTTTATTCGAATACGTTTTGCTTTATTGTAAATAGCAGATGAAAAAAAAGAATATTAAAATATTACTGGTAGATGACGAGCCTGATATTTTAGAAATAGTGGGCTATAATTTAACTTCAGAAGGCTACAAGGTTTTAACCGCCGAGAACGGTGCCGAAGCCATTAAAATATCTAAAAAGGAAAAACCCCAACTCATCATTTTAGATGTAATGATGCCCGAAATGGATGGGATTGAAGCATGTGAAAAGTTACGGGCAATTCCAGATCTATCTGAAACCATTATCACATTTCTCACTGCCAGAGGGGAAGATTACTCCCAAATGGCTGGTTTTGATGCAGGAGCAGATGATTATATAACCAAACCCATCAAACCAAAAGTACTGATGAGCAAGGTAAAAGCCTTGTTAAGACGTTTAAAGGAAAAAGAGGAGAAAGAAGATGTCGTAAAGATTGGGAATCTTGTTATTAATCGGGAAGAATATAAAATCTCCCTTAAAGGCAAGGAACTTGTATTGCCTAGAAAAGAATTTGAATTATTATCTTTATTGGCAACTAAGCCTAATAAAGTTTTTAAACGCGAAGAGATTTTGGACAAGGTTTGGGGTAATGAGGTGGTCGTTGGTGGAAGAACCATTGATGTTCACATAAGAAAACTTCGTGAAAAAATTGGTGACAAACGCTTTAAGACAATAAAAGGCGTTGGTTACAAGTTCGTGGATTAATGCAAATCAAATTAAAGAAGACCTATAGGTTCGCCATTAGAACCTCTTTTTATATTACTGCTTTTTTGACGCTCTTATCGAGTGTCTTTTTATATCTATTACATTCTTTTGATTGGCTGTATCAACTTAGTTTTACAGTATTCACTTATATCCTCTGTTTTATCATAATCCAATTCAGAGTGGAGCGTTTTATTTATCGCAGGGTAAAGCGAATCTATGATGATTTAACCCTGTTGGAATCTACATCGCTTCGCAATCAGCCCATAACGACGGATATGGCCACCTTAACGCGTGAAATTGATAAGTATGCAAAAGATAAAAAGGTTGAAATTGAAACCTTAAAAATACGTGAAGAGTATCGAAAGGAATTCTTAGGAAATGTCTCGCACGAATTAAAAACACCACTATTTACAGTTCAAGGTTATTTACTTACGCTTTTGGACGGTGCCATTAGCGACCCGAACATTTCAAATAAATATTTAAAACGCGCCAATAAAGGTGTTGAACGCCTCATTTATATTGTTAGGGATTTAGATATGATTACCAAACTTGAGGTTGGTGATTTAAGTTTGAACATCGATACATTTGATATTATTGAATTGGTAGAGAGTGTTTTTGATTTGCTGGAAATGAAGGCGGCCAAAAAGAAAATCTCCCTAATTTTTGACATGGATTATCCAAAACCCATCATGGTAGTTGCCGATAGGGAGCGCATACAACAGGTGCTCAGTAATTTAATTGTGAACTCCATAAAATATGGCCACGAAAAGGGAACAACCGAAATTAGTATAGAAAACTTAATCAAAAACAAGGTTATTGTGAGGGTTACCGATAACGGTGAGGGGATTTCAGATTTAAACCTTCCAAGATTATTCGAGCGGTTTTACAGGGTTGATAAAAGTGGGTCGAGAAAAGAGGGTGGTTCAGGCTTAGGCTTAAGTATCGTAAAGCATATTATTGAAGCACATGACGAAAAAATCTATGTTGAAAGTGAGCTCGGTGTAGGCAGCGAATTTTCATTCACTCTCGAAAAGGCCGAATAACTTCTTGTAATTCAACTGATAATCCATAGATTTTAAGCCTTTATAATTACTTAAACGTTCTAATTGCTTTAGATTAAACTCGTTTTGACTGCATGAAGGCACCAAACCTTGTTCATCTAATCTTTGCGCAATATATTCTTGTTCAAATTGCCCTGGGGTTGGTATAAAAAAAGCCTTTTTACTAAGTTTTGTCAAGTCCATAACGGTAGTATAACCAGAACGCGAGATAATTAAATCGCTAGAATTTATTGCATTCTCCAATTGAGCACTGGTCATAAAATTATAGATTTTGACACCCCCTTTTTGTGAAATTTTCTGAGAAGCCTCTACCTGTCCCTTAACAAATAAAACAGTTCCATTGTATTGGCTAAAATCCTCCAATAATTTAACCTCTAAAATCGTACGTTGCGGTTCAGGACCCGATAGCAGAACCATAATATTGTATTCAATTTCAACGTCCTTCTTTTGGAATCGACTCAAAGGCCCGATATACTTAATAGGCAACTCGTTAATTTGCACGTGTCCCAATTTCCCGCTCAAATTAGTATCGCCATTATTATCTGGCACCCAACATTCATGAAAACGTTTTATAATTTTTTGATGAAGCTTCGTGCTAAGCCAGGTTGTACTTCCACTTAACACCTGCAATTGATGGGTTATGAAAACACAAGGTAAATTCTTGTTGTGAACGCCAAGTCTGTTATCGGAAATAATACCGTCGATGTTGTATTTTTCGATAATATCAACAACCGCTTTTTTTTCTGCCTTGATGGCCTTTACAATTTTAGGGGTATTTTGAATTAGCTTTAACTTGAAAAACTCCTTTTTCTTGGAATAACGAATTTGATAAGATGGTAATTCTGCACTTTCAAGGTTCTCGTATTCCTTTCTTAATAAGTCTAGCGCAATACCGTCACTTGCTAGAACAGGTTCAAAACCAAAATCGATTAGCGCATTTATGATTGGGATACATCTTGTCGCATGTCCCAAACCCCAATTTAGGGGAGCAACTAATATGCGTTTCTTGGAGTTTTTAGCTTGCAATTATCCTAAAATATTAGCCTGACTTTAAACGAAACAAATATAACCTTAAAATGTTTCCTTAATTTTGGCAACATTAAGTCAACAATAAGAAATTGTTAATAAATACCGTGGGAAGCAAGAATAAATTAAAGCGATTTAAGGAGAATGAAACCTTTGAAAATGTGTTCCAACCGAGCCGATCAGATTTGGTAGATTCAGATTATGACTTGAGAGGGAAATGGTGCCATACGATTTTTAAAAATAATAGTCCATTAATTTTAGAACTAGGCTGTGGGCGCGGCGAGTATACGGTGAATCTTGCCAAACGTTTTCCGCATAAAAACTTCATTGGAATTGACATCAAAGGGGCTCGATTTTGGAGAGGAGCCAAAACTGCCATTGAAAACCAAATGAAAAACGTTGCTTTTTTAAGAACCCAAATAGAATTAATTGACAAAGCATTTGCAAAACATGAAGTAGATGAAATTTGGATTACTTTCCCAGACCCTCAAATTAAATATAAGCGCACTAAACATCGAATGACAAATTCAACATTTTTAAAACGCTATAAAACCATTTTAAAACCAGAGGGCGTGGTAAATCTCAAAACCGATAGCGAATTTATGCACGGTTATACCTTGGGTCTTTTGCATGGTGAAGGGCACGAAGTTCTATATGCTAACCACAACGTATATCATCAAGAAGGAAGCCCCGCTGAGGTTACCGAAATACAAACCTATTATGAATCCCTATATTTGGAAAAGGATAAAGCCATAACTTACATTAAATTCAAAATCCGTTAGGTCTTGAACATTACCATCATATTCTGTCTTGGTTTCACCATTGCTCTTATCGGGGTAATCCCACCAGGATTATTGAATATGTCGGCGGCCAAAATTAGCTTGAAAGATGGGCATCCATCAGGAATAGTGTTTTCAATTGGAGTTTGTCTGGTGGTATTTTTGCAAACCTATATTGCAGCCATGTTTGCTCGATACTTGAGCAATCATAAAGACGTGGTTGAAATTCTACAACGCGTAGCCTTTGTAATATTCGTACTCATTACCATCTACTTTTTGGTTTTGGCAAAAAATAAGGAAAAACCCGAAGTAGAACCCAAAGAAACCACAAAGGGTAGTCGTTTTTTTCAAGGTATTTTTCTTTCGGCCATTAATGTTTTTCCGATTCCATATCAGTCGTATATGACAATCACCATAGCAACCTTTGGATGGTTTGCCTTTGATATAACCAGTATTGTGACCTATTGCTCTGGGGCTGCAACTGGTACTTTTACCATGTTATATGTGTACATTTTCTTCTTTGATAAAATCAACAATAAAAAACTGACTTCACAAAAGAACATGAACTACAGCATTGGCATCATCACGGGCATTGTCTCGGTTTTCACATTTATAAATATTTTAATGGAACTCTAAATGAAACCTGAAACCTTAAGTTTTTTTGAACGGGTTTATGACGTGGTAAGACAAATCCCAGAAGGCAGGGTTACTAGCTATGGCGCCATTGCAGAATATCTCGGGGCAAAGCGAAGTTCAAGATTGGTGGGTTATGCCATGAACGCTTCACACGGAAAAAATGTTCCTGCACATCGCGTGGTTAACCGTAACGGACTCTTAACCGGTAAGCACCATTTTGAAGGCACTAATCTCATGCAACAACTTTTGGAAAATGAAGGCGTTAAAGTCATTGATGACAGAGTTCAAAACTTTAAAGACATCTTTTGGACACCTGAATAACTTAGTTGTTTGTTTATGAAAATTTAAATTTTATTGTTTTCATGAGTTGAGACTTATCATTCATACCCTCAATAATCCCATTAATTTTCAGTTTTAATTATATCCTCAAATTCGTCTTCATTCGGTATCTTTGCATTTTAGAACTTACAAAGCAAAAAGAGCTTGTAATCAGATAAAAATCAAGAATATCCTTACCTAGTTTTAGTGGAAAAGATTAGTTGATTTAATTGATAGATGCATTTCTGGTTAAATAAATTTCAATACATGAAATTAAATAAGAACGACATATTAAAAGTACTAGAAACCATTTCTGTTCCAGGTGAGGGGAAAAATATGGTTGAAAGCGGCGCTGTTACCAATGTTGTAACATTCGCTGATGAGGTAATTGTTGATATTACCATTACCAATCCTAGTCTTCAAGCGAAGAAGAAGACCGAAGTTGAGATTATGCAGACCATTCACAGAAAGGTTTACGAAAAAGCCAAGATAACGGTGAATGTCAAGGTTGACGCTCCCGTAAAGCAACAGCCAAACGTTATAAAAGGCAAGGAAATTCCAGGAATAAAAAACATAATAGCGGTAGCTTCTGGTAAAGGTGGTGTTGGTAAATCAACAGTAACCGCAAATCTTGCGGTAAGCCTATCTAAAATGGGGTTTAAAGTAGGTATTCTTGATGCAGATATCTATGGGCCATCAATGCCTATAATGTTTGATGTTGAGCTTGAAAGGCCAATAGCGGTAAATATCGATGGAAAATCAAAAATGAAACCCGTAGAAAATTACGGAGTCAAGATTCTATCAATTGGCTTTTTCACAAAACCTGACCAAGCGGTTGTTTGGCGGGGGCCAATGGCCTCAAAAGCATTGAACCAAATGATATTTGATGCAGCTTGGGGTGAGTTGGATTTCCTTTTAGTTGATTTACCTCCTGGTACTGGAGACATCCATTTAAGCATCATGCAGGCATTACCAATAACTGGTGCTGTAGTTGTAAGTACGCCGCAAAATGTTGCCTTGGCAGATGCAAAAAAGGGAGTAGCAATGTTTCAGCAGGATAGTATTCAAGTTCCGGTTTTAGGAATTATAGAAAACATGGCGTATTTTACACCAGAAGAGCTGCCCGAAAATAAATACTACATTTTCGGTAAAGAGGGTGCAAGACACCTTTCTCAAGATCTAAAGGTGCCTTTTCTCGGTGAGTTACCATTGGTTCAAAGTATCAGGGAGGCGGGAGATTTTGGTAGGCCTGCCGCCATGCAGACCGCAACACCTCTAGAAGCCGCATTTGAAGAACTGACTAAAAATGTGGTACAGGAGACCGTAAATAGAAATGAAAAATTACCACCAACCGAGGCGATTAAAATAACAACAATGGCTGGATGTTCAGCAGTTAATAAAAAATAAATGACACAAGAAGAATTAAAATTAAATGTGGAAAACGCCCTAGAGGAAATTCGTCCTTTCTTACAAAGTGATGGCGGGGATATCTCATTACTGTCTATTGAAGACGGTAAACTCGTTAAGGTGCAACTGCAGGGAAATTGTGTGGGTTGTAGTGTCAACCAAATGACTCTTAAATCAGGGGTTGAGATGACTATTAAAAAGCACGCACCGCAAATTGAACAAGTTATAAATATCGAGGCTTAGTTGGGCATGCCCCGCCAAAGGGCGGGTCGGGCCTGTCTGCCGAACAGGTAGGCTCTCGGGAGTCGCTTCCGCTGAAAATGCGGCGAGCTCCAACAATCCCTCCATCCCTCACGCGGGCTTGCCAGAGGTTTTTGACAAAAATTAAATGAGAGAAAAACAGCAGGAATATGAAAATTTCTGTTTGTGGATAAATACGAAAAGATACCCCGCCCTAGCGGGGCAATGAAACAGTTACCCACTTTCGTGGGCAATAAATATGATAAAAACAGATATACTGATTATAGGTGCTGGCCCAACTGGGCTTTTTGCCGTTTTTGAAGCCGGATTATTAAAGTTAAAATGCCACCTGATTGATGCGCTCCCGCAACCTGGCGGGCAATGTTCAGAAATATATCCTAAAAAGCCTATTTACGATATACCTGCGTATCCAGAAATTTTAGCAGGAGACCTCACTAAAAAATTAATGGAACAATGCAAACAGTTTGAACCAGGTTTTACATTAGGGGAAAGGGCAGAAACTATTGAAAAGCAAGAGGACGGCACATTCATAGTAACCACAAATAAAGGCACAAAACATCACGCTCCAGTAGTCGCAATTGCCGGTGGATTGGGAAGTTTTGAGCCGAGAAAACCACCAATTGCAAACATTGCGTCTTTTGAGGATAAGGGCGTGGAATATTTTATCAAAGACCCTGAGGTTTACAGAGATAAACGAGTTGTGATTGCGGGCGGAGGAGATTCAGCATTGGATTGGAGTATTTTTTTAAGCGATGTTGCCAAAGAAGTTACCTTAATACACAGAAGAAATGAATTTAGAGGTGCATTGGATTCTGTTGAAAAAGTACAAGAATTAAAAAACCAAGGAAAGATCAACTTAATCACGCCTGCCGAAGTCATAAATGTTGTTGGTCATTCCAAAGTAGAAGGGGTTGTAGTTACCCAATCTCAACACATTGAAAGGGAGTTTGAAATCGAATGTGACCATTTTATACCGTTGTTTGGTTTGGCACCTAAACTTGGGCCAATTGCCAATTGGGGTTTGGAAATCGAAAAGAATGCCATTAAAGTGAATAATGCTTTGGACTATCAAACTAACATACCCGGTATATTTGCCATTGGCGACGTGAACACTTATCCCGGTAAACTCAAGCTCATTCTCTGCGGTTTTCACGAGGCTACCTTAATGTGCCAAGCCGCCTATAAAATCATACATCCAGGTAAACGCTACGTGCTTAAATACACCACAGTAGCTGGTGTAGACGGATTTGATGGAACTCGAAAGGAAGCACCTAAGGCAGTTGTTAAGGCAATAGATTAAGATATCGCTTAATTCGGTCTGCGTATAATCACACAATTTTCAGGATTCATATAATTGAAAAACCTTTTATATTATCTCTCCTTATCTTTGTCATCGTTTTGAGACTGCTTTAAAGTAAAGCATATTTTTCAACGAACTGATAACTAAAACGAGATTTCCGCTTTCGCGGAAACTAAAGATGCAAGACGTAAAGATTAAAATAACCGACCGAGAAGGAAAAACCCACGAAATTGAAGCGCCAACCGATATGGCAATGAACCTGATGGAGGTAGTTCGCAGTTATGAATTAGCCCCAGAGGGTACAATTGGTATTTGTGGCGGTATGGCTATGTGCGCGTCTTGTCAGTGCTATGTGAAATCAAATCACGAACTTCCTAAAATGCAAGATGATGAGGAAGCCATGCTTAGTGAAGCTTTTTATGTAAAAGAAAATTCTCGCCTGGGTTGCCAAATACAAATAACCGAAGCGCTCCATGGCCTTGAAGTTGAGCTCGCTCCAGAGGAATAATCTCAGAAATCATTATACCAATTAAACAGATCGGTGCGTAAACCAACATTGAACCAAGCAGTGTTACTTTTTAAGGTGTTCATTGTCTCCGCTTTAGGATTAAAGTTTCTTATGGTAAAATTGGTAAATAACCTAAGGTTTGTCGTGGGGTTGACCACATATCCCGCTTGCAAATCAAACTGAAACACATTCACCTGATTACCCTGCGCAACTTCAATACCGGTATCAGCAGGTCGATTGCGCTCATTTCCGTAGATATCGCCCCCATAGAAAAAACTATCTTCCTCAGTATCAAAATCAAAACCACGCTTTCCAAAAATTACTTTCGCATCACCGTACCAACGTTTGTAATTATAGCGACCAATGATAATTGCCTCGCTGAAATTTGCCCCCCAGAGATGCGCCATAGGTTGATTGTTGTGGGCGTAATTTAAAACGATTGTATTATGGGAATAGGTATAAGGACGAACCCGATTGTATTCAAATTGCAACAACAGGTTATCTATTTTAAAGGCATCAAAGTATTTAACCCCCAATTGATAGCCAAATTTATTCTTCCAGCTTTTGTTTCCTCCCGTTATATCATTCAGTGAAAATTCGTCTAAAATAAATTGACCGTAGAGATTGACCTTGTTGTTCCATTTGTATTTAGCTGAAGCTCCCAAAATGGCATTTCCTGCATTTTGCCCCGTTTGAAACTCGATAGCACGGTAAAAAATCACGGGATTAAGATAATTTAAATCGAAGCCTCGATTGTTATCATCAGCCCACATGACAGACTCGAAAAATCCAAGGTTTAAACGTTTCGAAACGTTCCAACTCAAATAATGGTTGGCCATGTATTTGGTAAAGAATGCCCCGTCTTCCAGAACCTCAGCCCGAACGTCCCTCAGTGACATCCAGGTATTAGTGTATTTAATTTTCCAGAATTGTGTATTAAGTTTAAAAAACGGATAGGGGCTCGCAACGTCGCTTTGAAGCAGTGAACGGTACCCATCACCGATAAAATTCTTACCATGACCAAATTGAATGTTTAGAAAATCTGCCGGCGTGTAACTCAAATAAGCCTCAGCAACGGGATAATCATAACCCTGGTCTTTAAAACGTTTAGCAACTCCACGGCCCGGCACTATTGGTTCTCCAGGAGAGGCGGCTAAACTTTCAACATAACGATTAAAATAATCGGCAAATCTACCTTGGCTTTCATAAATAGAGGTCATAAAATTAAACCTCTTACCAATCCCAGCCTGTACCCAAACCCCGCGTGTGTTATTATAAGTTCCCAAATCGGCTTCGCTATCAACACCAAGTTGCAAATCAGCAATTGGGTCTACGGTAAACCAAAAATCCTTGCCTTGAACTGCAACCATGTGCTCATTCCAGAGTTTTCTGCCCCACCACCCTTCTTTTGGCTTAGCTAGCTCCTTTTTTTCAGCCTCAAAATCATAATATTTGGCGACATCTTGATAAACAAATGGTTTGGCAGCCGTATGGCTATTGGTGCCAAGGGCATTCATTTCCTGATCAAACCGCGCGTAATAAGTATGCGAAAACGGAATATTTAGCTGGCTAGTGTATTCCAAATTTTCATAGGGTTTAATGGATTTGTTAAGGCTATCAAACTCTGTAGAGAGGTCTTCATTTAAATTTTCGTTTGAAATCGCTAGTGATTTGGTATCGATGCTTTTGACTTCGTTCGAAATTTCCGCAGGATTCACCAATGGAATTTTTATACCGATGGTGTACTGAAAATAAGTAGGTTTGCCATTGTACGTCCCGGGCTGAACTTTAGGCATACTTTCAAAGACACGGTTGGTTTCCTCTTTAAGTTCTTCGTAGACGGCATCTGTGTAAATGATTTTGATTTCACCTTCGTCGTTTACCTCAAAAAGCACTTTTACTTCGCCCTTATAATCATCTTCGGAAATTTTCGATGGTACCTTGAAGTTGCCGAATATAAACTGGTTGATTTTGTTATTAAAACAGTTCTTTAAATGTTCAACTGGCTCAGTTTCACACCCGGGGAATACTGGTGATTTTTCAAAATTGGATATGTTCTGGGAAACACCTAATTGAATGCCAAAAACTGAAAGCAGTAGGAGCAGTTTTTTCATGAATGGGAAACAGCTTTTTTACACGCGAAAGATAACATTTTTTTAACAACGCCAATCTCCAATTTTTATTGGCCAGAATCTTGATTTACGAAGTGTTTGTAAGTTCCAACAGGCTGAAACCTTCTTTAGAATTTACGTATTTTTGAAATGAAAAGATAACAATCCCTCGATGTATTCTAATTTAAAATATGCTGTATTTGGTGCTGGTAGCTGGGCAACTGCAATTGTTAAGATGCTTTGCGAAAATTTAGATGAAGTTGGGTGGTACATGCGAAGTGTCTACACAAAAGAACACTTAATTAACGAGCAACACAATCCTAGTTATTTAAGCTCAGTGGAGTTTAAAACCGAACAACTGAAGCTAAGCAACGATATTAATGAAATCGCCGAGTATGCTGATGTTTTGATTTTTGTAATCCCTTCGGCTTTCATACATTCTGAATTGGAGAAAATGACCGTGGATATTTCGGGTAAAACTGTAGTTTCTGCAGTTAAGGGCATCATGCCTGAAACAGGGAAATTGGTAGGCGAACATTTTCACGATAATTATAAAATACCATTGGATAACATTGCCGTAATTGCTGGCCCATGTCATGCCGAGGAAGTTGCTTTAGAGCGGCTGTCTTATCTTACTATATCTTGCTCAGATGAAAAGATGGCACAAACTATCGCTGATGCCTTATCAAGCAACTATATAAATGCTAAAACCAGTGATGATATTATTGGGGTTGAGTATGCGGTAATGTTGAAAAACGTCTATGCTATAGCTGCAGGTATCGCCCATGGTTTGGGTTATGGGGACAACTTTCAAAGTGTATTGATGAGCAATTCCATCAGGGAAATGAAACGTTTTATAAAGAAGATGCATAAAATGAAACGTAACATCAATGACTCAGCCTACCTTGGGGATTTGTTGGTAACCGGCTACTCCACCTTTTCCAGAAACCGAATGTTTGGCAATATGATTGGTAAGGGTTATACCGTAAAATCGGCTCAAATGGAAATGAGTATGGTGGCCGAAGGTTATTACGCCACAAAAAGCGCCCGGATGCTTAATATTAAAAACGAAAAGAAAACCCGTCTCCCTATTATAAATGCGGTTTATTCAATTTTATACGAAAACAAAAACCCCAAAAAGGTGTTTAAAAAGTTGACCGAGAAGTTGGATTAAGGAGCCCCCTAGCCCCCAGAGGGGGAACTGTTAGGTAAATAGATGTTTTGAATTATCTTCAAAAATTTGTCAATTAACCAAACAAATCTGAATGGGAACCTAACCTGATAAGTCTGATAGTTTTTGGCGATTCAATCTGGAACCAGATTATCAGAAGGTCTGGTTTTATATGGCATTCCCAATGGTCTTTGAATTCGCCTTTTAGTTTGTGAGGTTTCATCGTCAAATTGATTCCGGCAACACCATGAACATTCAATAGTTTTAAAACTAATGCCACCAGACTAAAATCAGAACCCTGTTTTTTTATCTTTTTTAGGTCTTTTTTAAATTTCGTCGTGAACTCTAACTGATACATTCAACCTAATTATAAGTTTTCAAGCCAACTATCTAAATCCTCAATTTTTTCAAGTTCACTTTCTTTTGCCTCATTTATTGCTTCTATTGTTTCTTGATTTGGAATATGCCCAATATCTCGAAACAACAAGTATTCAATGTAGTTGTTTAAACTTCTATGCTGTGCCTTTGCTTTAATTTTCAATTTTGCAATCAGGTCTTCATCAAACCTTAAGGCGATTTGTTTTGTTGCCATAATCAATAACTTATATAAAAGTCTAAATTAAATAATAACAATGTGATATGCAAATGATATCGGTTAGTTAAAAACTATGGATTTGCGATACAAGCCCTAAAACTGTGTTAGTTTTTCAAAAACTTTTGACGACTAGAGATTTTCGAATTTTCATCCTTAAGTTCAATTACATACATTCCTTTGCTTAAGAAACCGACATCAATAGTATTATTCTGTAATTGACCGGTTGACACCTTTCTTCCGTTTAAATCATAAATATGATAATTTAAAAAACTAGACGCGCCCGAAATATTAATTACATTTAAAACTGGATTTGGAAAAAGCGAGATTGACTTCTCTAAAATTGTTTCTGATTCTAAAGTGCTACGGTCAAATCTTCTTATTCTATTATCCTCAGATATATAAAAATAATTCTCATCCATTTCAATTTCTGCGGGAGCGTCAAGGTCTAAAATTACATCCTCTACTACTAGAGTTTCCTGACTAGTATCGATTTTTACTAACTTATCATCATCATATGCAATCACATACATAATATCTTCTTCGAATCTCATAGCTACTGGATTATCTATTCCGGTGACATAGACTTCGGGTTCAGCGTTAGGGTTAGTAAGATCAAATCTTCCAATAAAGTCTCCATTTGAACACCAATATATATAGTTGTCTTTAATATCTAAACCTCCAGCACGCCCAGTTTGAGTTATAAAGTTTGTATTACATACAACTTCAGAATCTATGGAATTATCTGCAATATTGGTTTTTCTTATTCTGTAACCCATGGTATCTGAAAAATAGAGTTCATCCCCAATCACCCTTATTCTATTTGGGCTAACCGCTTGACTGGTTACCAAACTTATATCCGTATAGTCATTAAGATTAATTTTCCTAATATCTCCCGCATCATATCGAGCGACATATAAAAAACCGTTCACTACTTGCAAACCAGCTGGGTTCTGGAAACCTCCTATAACCATATTTAGTCCTGAATCAATATCATTCAAGTCAAGCCAAGATATTGTGTTTGCATGTGAAATGTACAATTTATCGTTGTGTTTTATGAGAACGTGAGGGCTTAAGTTTGACGTGAGAATTTCAGATTGAGAATAGACTGAAAATAATAAAAAGGAGATAAAAAAAGGAAGAATCGCGTATTTTAAAGTTATAGCATAAATGTTAATAAAAACCAAATATATGCTAAGTTTTAAGAATAAACTATTCTCTTATTGATATTTATGAAAAAACAAACCAAGTAACTTTTGAACTATCTCAGAGCTATGCATTATCGATTAAACGCCAAATAATCTCATTTGGCTTTAATACCTTTCATCCGCATCAAAGGCACTTTACGCAACGTGCTCTCTTTTATTGTATCCTTCTTAAAAAGATACGTCTTATCGAACATTTCACCATTTAAGAAAAACGTCACCTTAAATTCATTATTAAGTCCCAGTAAATCCTCTTGAAGAAATTCAATTTTAGCAAAACTTCGGGCGGGGAGCATTTTGATTTGATGGCGCATGACTGGCGTAACCTTTTCTTCTGAATAACCTCTGGAGGAAATCAATACCGTATCCAAATCCTCATCGCGATTGTTGATAATGTAGGCGTTCCAGTCGTCTGTGTTGTACTCTGGGTGGATTTCCCTTACGGCAACAACGTAAACCTCTTCGACTTTAGGGAAGTCAATGTCTTTTTTCATAGGATGCTATAAGAAACAAATTGCCAGTTTCTTTAATTTGAATTGACCGTTAATTAAATTTTAAATTAAACTTTCTCGTTATATAAAAAATTAAATTGCTGAAATATCTGTAATAAATCAAGATTATGAAACTAAAGCTTTTAATTATTACCGGGTTCATTTTTGTTAGCTATGTTGGCGCGTCTCAAGAAAACAACAAGATTTCTACTTTAGAAACGGTTGAAGTTATAAACAATAATAAAGCTGAGGCGTTGTATTATTTTCAAAATAATTGGGCAAAGCTCAGAGAACAAGCCATTGAAAACAAGTTAATATACTCGTATCAATTATTGGAGGTGGATTATACTGAAAGCACGCCCTTTCATTTCATATTAATTACCACCTATTTAAATGCTTCGCAATTTGAAAACAGGGAGGCTGTCTTCCAAAAACTCATCGAATCGAATCCAGGATTGAAATTATTGAACCACAAGAAACCTAATGAATTTAGAAAATCTGTTTTTAGTATTACAAAAGCAAATAATTTGAATTGATTTTATATCACACTCTTAAACTGCTCTAAAAACCGAACATCATTTTCACTCAACAATCTAATGTCGCTAATTTGGTGCAGTAATAATGCAATGCGGTCTATCCCCATACCAAAAGCAAAACCCGAATATTCCTTAGAGTCGATACCACAATTTTCAAGAACGTTAGGGTCTACCATGCCACAGCCCATTATTTCCAACCAACCGGTACCTTTGGTCATTTTGTAATCGGTTTCGGTTTCAAGCCCCCAATACACATCCACCTCAGCACTGGGCTCAGTAAATGGAAAGTACGACGGCCTTAACCTGATTTTACTCTTACCGAACATTTCAGTAGTGAAATATTGAAGTGTCTGTTTTAAATCGGCAAAACTCACATCCTTATCAATATACAAGCCTTCAACCTGATGGAAAAAGCAATGTGAACGTGCCGAAATAGCCTCGTTACGGTAAACTCTCCCAGGAGAAATGGTTCGTATTGGCGGCTTGTTATTTTCCATATAACGTACCTGAACCGAACTTGTATGGGTACGTAACAGTATATCTGGGTCAGTTTGAATAAAGAAAGTATCCTGCATATCTCGCGCGGGGTGGTATTCAGGAAGATTTAAAGCCGTGAAATTGTGCCAATCGTCCTCAATCTCTGGGCCCTCACTAACATTAAAACCGATTCGGGAAAAAATATCCACAATTTGATTCTTGACAATCGAAATGGGATGCCTTGCTCCAATTTCGATGGGTTCTCCTGGTCTTGATAAATCGCCATATTTCCCTTTGGTTTCGGTTAAACTCACAAGTTCTTCCTTTAAAGCATTGACCTTTTCCTCAGCGGTTTTTTTAAGCTGATTTATAGTTTGCCCAAACTCTTTCTTCTGCTCATTGGCCACGTTTTTAAATTCGGCAAAGTATTGCTTTAAAAGTCCCTTTGAACCAAGGAATTTTATCCGGAACGACTCTACCTCCTCTTTGGATTGGGCTGTAAATTCTTCGGCTTCTGCAATTAACTCTTTTAACTTATCTATCATAGTTTTAACAGCTTAAAAACGAATGGCAAATTTAAAAATATAATCGGGATATGCGTTAGCGATGGAGGCATTTGTCGAAGCTCTTAAAGTTGCCATAAAAGCAACTTTAAAGCGACTGCCGAGAGCCTGCCTGTTCGGTAGACAGAGGCGAACCGCCCATTGGCAGGTAACGCCCAGAACTATTCGATAAATTCCATCTCCAAAAAATAATTGACGATGGCATCTTTCATGAGTATGCTTTGCTCACCTGCCTTTAAAGATGGTAGCTGTTCCTTAACCTTGTAATGTGGCCAGCCGTCTTGGTCAACGTAGTCAAACTCATAGTAACCGTAAGGCATGAGAAGCTTACAAATGGCAATATGCATTAGGTCAAGTTTATGGTCTTTCTTAAATTTCCTATCCAGTTGACCGAGCTCTTGAACCCCAATAAGATAAATTATGGCATCTAAATCTAATGGGTCACCGTCTGCAAACCTGCTAGACAGTTTTTCTACGACCAAATTCCATCGTTGTTTTAATTTTTCGTCTCTACTCACGAGTTAAATCTCCATTCTTCCCACCTGCACCACTTAGGGTGGTTTCAGCGAGCAGCTAATTGTTCAAAGTTCAAAACTATAAAACAAATACGTCATTTCTGACGTTATAGCTTAATATCGTGAAAAAAGTATATGTTTGTTTAACTACTAGTTTTTACTAATAATACGTATGGCATTAATTGATATCATATTAGCTGTTCTACTGCTATTTGGACTGATTAGAGGTTTTATGAAGGGACTATTTGTGGAAGTAGCTTCATTGGTAGCATTGGTCGCTGGTGTTTATGGCGCCATACACTTCAGTAATTTTGCGGCAGATTTTCTGGATAGTAAGGTGGAATGGGACGAGAAATACATCAACATCGCAGCATTTGCAATTACTTTTGTAATAATAGTCTTTGCTATTGCCTTAGCCGGTAAGGCACTCACAAAATTGGCAAACTTTGCCGCTTTAGGTATTTTAAATAAGCTTCTTGGTGGTGTATTTGGATTACTAAAAATTGTACTAATTCTCAGCGTACTAATTATCGTATTTGAGAACCTAAACAATACCGTAAACCTAGTCAATGACGAAGATATTGAGCAATCTGTTCTTTATGGCCCGGTTAAAAATGTCGCTGCCACTATTTTCCCAAGTATTATTAATAAAGGTAAAGATGATAACGAGTAAAACAACTCATCGGTTGCATTTAAAAACCACATAATTGCAATCCGCATCTAATATTCAAACTGATTGAATCTTAGATTTTTCCTTTTCTTGTTCGAAAAATGCTTTGAAACTGTCTGGATTTTCTGCAATAGTCCTTTGGGCAATTATTTTGATGTGGATATTACGTTCCCTCGCCTTAAAGGTAAAATCGTCTAAAATTTCAATGATGTCATTATCTAGATAGATTGTTTTTTTGACGTCAATCTCCAGAGCACTGTTTGGAGGTATATTTTCCAATTCCTTTAAAATGGCACCCTTGTTGAAAAACGTAACTTCTTCCGCAAAGGTCATTTTTATTTTTCCGTCGTCAATATCCTCACCTTCTTTATGTAGAAAGTGTGAGTTTTGATAGCTCTTTACCAAAATCACAAAAATCCCAACGGCCAAGCCGAGACTAATACCAATTAATAAATCGGTAAAAACGATTCCGATTATAGTCACAATAAACGGTACGAATTGGTTCCAACCCAAATTATACATTTGCTTGAAAAGTGCAGGTTTAGCTAATTTATAACCTACGATAAAAAGTACAGCGGCTAAGACAGATAAGGGGATTTTATTAAGTAAGGTTGGAATTAGGATTACAGAAATCAACAACAAAAAACCGTGGATAATGGCCGAAGCTTTTGTTCTTCCACCCGATTGTATATTGGCAGAACTCCTCACAATGACCTGGGTAATTGGAAGGCCTCCTATAAATCCAGAAATCATATTACCGGTGCCCTGCGCCAAAAGCTCCCTGTTGGTGGGAGTGACATTCTTGTGGGGGTCTAATTTATCTGTAGCCTCAACACAAAGCAAAGTTTCCAGACTTGCAACCAACGCTATTGTAAACGCTGTTAACCAAACTTGCGGATTTGTAATTACGGCAAAGTTTGGGAAACTGAATTGACCTAAAAACGAATTGAAGCCGTCTGGAACCGGCACACTTACTAAATGCGATGCATCAATGCCCAAAGTTGGGTTATCACGGGTAATCACATTAAACAAAATGCCCATAACCACTGCCACGAGAGGACCTTGTATAAGTTGAAATATCCTAGACTTCTTAGACAATACCCTATCCCACAGAATTAAGATGGAAAGACCTATTAGCCCTATGACCGTAGGTCCAATAGCAATATTATCAACAACATGCAATATTGCTGAGAAGGTATTTTCACCTGAGGCTTCGATAAAACTATCTGCGCCTTCTGCTTCAATATCATAGCCAAAAAAATGTGGAATCTGCTTTAAGATGATAATAATACCAATACCCGTTAACATCCCCTTTATTACCGAAGACGGGAAATAATAACCAATAATCCCTGCCCTTAGAAAACCAAAAACCAATTGTATTGCACCTCCAAGGACAACTGCAACTAGAAAATTCTCATAGCCTCCCAATGTTCCTATCGCGGTTAAGACTATTGCAGCTAATCCAGCAGCAGGGCCACTAACCCCAATTTTAGAGCCACTTAAAGCTCCCACTACCACACCGCCAATTATTCCTGCGATTAAACCAGAAAACAAAGGTGCGCCACTTGCAAGTGCAATGCCCAAACACAATGGCAATGCAACAAAAAACACGACTATACTGGCAGGCAAGTCGTTTTTAATAGTTTTTATCATGGTAAAGAATTAGCTCTAAAGCAATTGATAATCAAATTTATAGCGAACAAATGTTTGCAATTTGCTTTAAAGCAACAGGTGGAAAGATACAAAATCGAAAATAGCAGCCTAAATTAAGCGGTAAAATTCAGGAGTAAAAGGAAAGCTAATTTTTAGAAGTTCTTGATTAATTTGATGTCTTCACTCATGACCCAGCCGGTCTTCCCGTCAGCAATTTTTACTTTTTTCCAATTATCGACGGTATCCAAAACTTGAACCTTAGTGCCCTCGTGTAATTTAAAGGCTTCCGAACTTCTTAAATTTGGTTCATTTTTAATTTGGGATTCTTTTGCAAAAACTATCGCAGGTTGATTTTCATCCACTAAGGCCTTACCATGAAACGTAAGTCCTAAAGTGGCTAAAACTAAAATTAAGCTAACCGTACTTGATATAAATGCAAACCTTTTACTTGATGAAGCATTTGAAAATAAATAGAAAACGAAAAGTAAGACAAAGAGTATGGATAGCGTTACGCTTATCTTGGCCCAGGTTTCATAATGAAAGTATTTTGCCCATTTGTTTATTAGACTTGATAAACCTACATCTGGCACCTTTTCTATGGAATCAATGGTCATATTTCTGGCAAAAGCGATATTGTTACTTATCTCTTTATCATTTGGCTCTAATAAAAGTGCCTTCTCGAAATAATAGATACTTGGGGCAATATTATTCAGTTTATAATGGGAATTACCCATATTGAAATAAAGCTCGGCAGAATGATTTCCAGATTCAAGAATTGTACTGTATTTATCTAGAGCCTCATGATATTGCCCTTCATTGTACAATTTATTCGCCTCTTCAAAAAGTTGTTCGTTTTGCGAAAACCCTAATCCAGACAGCAGTAAAATCAATATAAGTATGATGTTTTTCATGCTATTGAATTTCTTTATCGATTATAGAAATAGCCCTTGCCGCTTTTTCGTAATCCTGTTGCATTTCGACGTTGGTGATAGGCGTATATCTTGCCAACTCGCAATTTTCAAGGATACCTATAAATTCGCTTATGGTCAAATCATTAACTTTTCGCTCAGTCAAGATTTCTTGAATCTTTTCTTTACTGAATTCACTGGTTTCAATGTGAAGTTTCGCTTTTAAATAATTATGTAGTGCTTTTTCCAATGCAATGTAAAAAGCTTCCTTTTGACCAAGGGATTTTTTTGCGGCGCTAAGATACTTTCTAGCCAATCTGTCGGCTTTTCTAATTCTATTACCAAAGACATCTGCATTACGCTCTTCCCTTTTCCTGCGATAAACCAGAGCTAGAGGGATTGCTATTAAAGGCAACAACATTGAACTCCAAAATGCGGTGGAGTTAAAAAATGGGGTGGTCTTTACTGGCTTTAAGTTTGAATTGGTTTTTATAAACGCAAATTGGTCGCTAGTCAGCTCTACTTTTTGTTTTGGACCACTCTCTGTGGCAACAATATTATTGTCACCAGAGGTTGAATTAATTGGACCTTCTAAAACATCAATAACAATCTCGCCCGAGGAGATTCTTTTATAGGACTCCGTTTTCAAATCGAAATAGGAGAAAGAAATACTGGGTATGGGGTATTTGCCTTTATATTGTGGGACTATTGTATAATTATCTGAAATTGAACCCCGCATTCCAGCAAGGTCAGTTCTCACATTCTCGTTGTGCTCTGGCTCATATACCTCTAGAGAACTAGGAAGATTAAGTTTTGGAAGCTGAAAAAGCTTTAGATTCCCCCTTCCAGTTACCTCTACTTTTGCATCCAATGATTCTGAGGCGTTCAACTCTGATTTGGAAGTAATAACATTAAATTTAAAATCCCCAACAGCACCAGAAAAATCCCTTGGTTTCCCTTTTTCAGGAAGAGGTTTGACATTCAAGGTTCTTTGGCCTGCAGATACCTCTCTATTTACCTGTACCATGCGCCTACCGCCAAAAATATCCCTTCTATTGGTAGGTACTTCAACCGTGACTTCTAGATTTAAGGGTTCGATATCCAGTTTACCTGTTTTTTGGGGGTACAGAACAGTCTTTCTAAGCACCACACATCGGTAATCTTCACCTTTATATTTGCAATTTTTGACATCAAGACCCTTGATTTCAATATTCTGGCTCCAAAAATCGTTGTATTCTGGACTCGCCGTTTCGCGCCAGTTATTTACTCCAATTTCAGGAGAAATGTATAGTTTATAAATTACGGAGACCGCTTCGTTTAGGTAAGGTTTTGTTTTGGAAACCTCGGCCACCAAATGCAACTTTTCAGAAGCAATTTCGTCGCGATTGTAAGGGTCGTTTGGTCTTTGTACGGGAGCAGTTATTAAAACCGTTACTGGGTCTGTCTTGTAAATTTTCCCTTCAATTTCTATACTTGCTTGACCTATTTTTAGATTTCCTTGTTTTTTTGGAAGTAAAAAGTAACTGTATGTTTTTGCGTAAGAACGTACCCCATTTAGCCAGGAATTACTAACGGAAGTATTTGGCCCCATAACCACATCAAAATTCGTGAAATCTGGCGGATTAAAATTATCCCCGTCCTTGTTCATCGTGAAATCGATACGTAGCCTCTCGTTTTTTCCAAGCTTCTTCTTGCTAACTTTCGCCTCGAAGGTGGTTTGAGAAAATGCAACAGAAGTCAACAGCACGAAAAATATAATCGATATGTTTTTAAATCCGTTCACTTATAAAGTAATCTATATATTTAGAGCATGAGTAAAAATTCCCCCTTTGGAGGTCAAGGGGGCTTACCAATCCTTTTCAGATTTTACCTTTGCCCCCTTTTGCTTTTCAGCATTCATCTTTTCTTGAACCTTTTGTTCATTATTGTTCATCGCTTCTAGTAAGCTCTTAATTTGTTGTGGCGATAACTGACCAGGTTGAGGCTTGGGTTTCGCTTTATCCTTCTTTTCTTCATCAGGATTTCCCTTTTGTTCGTCTTCCTTTTCATCATCTTTTGGAGGTTGATTCTCATCCTTTTTGTCATCACCTTCCTTTTTATCCTGATCACCCTTATCGTCTTGATTGTCTTTTTTGTCTTCATCCTCCTTTTTATCCTTATCCTTATTCTCTTCGTCCTTATCCTCGTCATTTTTCTCTTCCTCGTCATCTTTTCCCTGCTGATCTTCGGCGCATTTTTTCGCTACAACAAAATTATAGCGCGTTTCATCATCATTGGGATTATTTCGAAGGGCATTTTTATAAGCCTCGGCAGCCTCTTTACACATTTCATTTTTCATTAAAATATTGCCCATATTATGAAATGCCTTGTGCTTTTCCTCTTTGGTTGACGCACTTTTAGCAGCTTGCTGCAGCCTATATAAAGCTTCATCATAATTCCCTTTTTCATAATAGGAACTACCTAAATTATAAGTGCCCGCAACACTACCTGGTTGCTCAGAAATGGCCTTGCGGTACTCTTTTTCTGCGGAAATAAAATTATCAGATTCTATAAGCTCATTAGCCTCATAAACATAGCCATTGGCCTTTTTAAGCGAAAGCTGCTCCAATTTTTCTGCATCCTTATCTTGGGAAAAACCAAGAATCGAAATAAAAAACAATAATGTGAAAAACTTAAACTTCATATATTTTCCTTTTGGATACTCCACGGCAAAACACCTGCCAATATATAAAACAACTGATGTTGATTGAGTTAAAGATTTTATAAAAGTTCCGTTCTGAAAATGAATTCAACTTCGTAGGTTTTTTCTCAAAAGTGCAGGGACGCAAAAAGTATCAATCAAATTAAAAAAAGGGTTTTTGAATAAGCGAGAAATCCTATTTAAGTAGAAATAAAATCCACTTTTATTCTTCAAAACAGTAAAGAATTAAAGAATGTTACTAAGAACCGAGTCTGAGACTGAAAACTGAAACGGTCAACTAATTCTATAGATTCTCGTTGAACAGGTTTAGCCTTTTCAACCACGCGGTTTTGCGTTCTAAAAAGAAGATATCCAAAAACAGGAATAGAATACCAAAAGCAAGAAACCATTGGAATTGATCTTTGAAATCGGCAAATTCCTTAGCTTCAAATTCAGTTTTATCCATACGGTTTAGGATGTCTTTTATGCCCTCAACCACATCAGCAGTATTGGTTCCGTTCAAATAGGTGCCATTCGCTTCTTCGGCTATTTTAACGAGGGTGTTTTCATCAAGTTTAGTGACCACAGTTTCCCCCTTGCTGTCTTTTTTGTAATTGAGTAGAACACCATTTCGTTTTATGGGAATCCTTCCACCTTTTGCAGTACCAACACCTATAGTAAATATTCTAATTCCTTCATCAGCAGCTTCCTCTGCAACATTTGTGGCCACTTCGCTGTGGTCTTCCCCGTCTGAAATGATAATCAAAACCCGATTGGTCTGTTGTTCATCATCAAAATAAGTTTTTGCTAATTCAATGGCCTCACTTATTGCAGTGCCTTGGGATGACAACATATCGGTATTCATGTTCTGAAGAAACATTTTTGCCGAAGCATAATCTGTTGTTATAGGTAACTGTGGAAATGCGCTCCCTGCATAAGCAATAATTCCTACCCTGTCACTGGCGAGACTATTTATGATTTGAGCCACGAGTTGCTTTGATTTTTCCAAACGGTTTGGAGCAATATCCTCGGCCAGCATACTTTTGGAAACGTCTAAGGCAAATACGATATCTACACCTTCCCGTTTTACAGTCTCCAGCTTTGTACCAATTTTAGGATTTACCAAGGCAAAGGATAGAAAGAAAATGGAGGCACAAATCGTTAGAATTTTAAGAATACCCTTAAACCTAGATTGGTCTGGACTTAATTTTTTAAGTAATGCGCTTTTGGCGAATCTTTTCTGTGTACGATATTTCCAGAATTGAAGCATCACGAACAGGACTATCACTATTGGGATTAATAGCAGCATCCAAAACCAAATCTGTTCTTCTAATTGATATTGAAACATATTATAGTCGTTTATCGTTAGTCGATAGAATTACCGTTAGACTTTTCTAACGACAATAGACTACCGTCTAATGACTGTTATACGAAACTTCTGAATAATGTAAATCTCAACAATAACTCCAAAACAATCAGACCCAAAGCAATGAGCACGAGGGGTCTAAATTTTTCGTTATAGGTTGTGAACTTTAGTTCTTCTATCTCGGTTTTTTCAAGTTTATTGATTTCTGCATAAATTTCCTTGAGCTTTCGATTATCAGTTGCCCTGAAATATTTTCCACCGGTAACATCGGCTATTTCCTTCAGTAATTCTTCATCAATTTCTACCTTAATTCTTTGATATTGGAAATTTCCGTTAGGTAAAATTTGATACGGAGATAAAGCCATTCCGTTCGTACCGATTCCAATGGTATATACTTTGATACCGTATTCCACTGCAAGCTCACTAGCTATTTTTGGATCAATAAACCCAGTGTTGTTAACACCGTCAGTCAATAAAATAATAACCTTACTCTTAGCCCTACTGTCCTTAAGCCTATTTACCGATGTTGCCAATCCCATACCAATCGCTGTACCACCTTCAATTATCGTATTATACTTAATGTCGCGCATTGAACGTAATACAATAGCTTTATCACTCGTGATTGGCGTTTTAGTGTAACTTTCACCAGCGTATTCAACCAAACCAATTCGGTCGTTTGGACGTCCCTGAATAAATTGTCCAGCGACGTTCTTCAACGCTTCGAGACGGTTGGGCTTTAAATCCTTGGCCAACATACTTGCCGAAACATCAATGGCCATAACAATATCAATACCTTTGGTGGTCTTGGTCTGTGTTTTTTCATCAGATGTTCTAGGTCTTGCTAGGGCCGTTATCAAAAACGCCAAGGCCAGTAACCGAAAGAAAAAAAGTATGGGTCTAAGTTTTGGTAATACTTGACTTCCTGCCTTAAACCCTTTAATGCTCGACATCTTGAGCGCTGCCGTTTGACGCTTGCGCTTAAAGAAATACCATAAGATTGCAAATGGCAGCAGTAAAAACAACCAGAAAAATTCTTTATTTAAAAACTCAATCCCCTCAAACATCATCATCTGCTTTTTTAAGTTCAATGGAATTCTCAACCCGCTCAATTATCTGGTCGGCATATTCATTTTCATAATTCCATGATAAAATCACTTTCTGCATCACTGATTTATCGTCTGATACAAATATCAATATGGTGTATTCTCCATTTCTAAAGTCATCAGTATTTGGAATGGGGAATTGTCCTGTCCCATGGATTTTTAATCCTTGGGCGCCGTTGGGCGTGTCAAATTCATCTTGTTTTACAAGTAAGTTTTTGGCACCATTATCCTCAAACGATTTAATAATTCGCTCTACTTCTGCCGCTACATCCGGTTCTTCGTCTTCTTGAAGGTTTAAGCGCTCGGTGCTTACAGCTATATCAAATTCAGTATCAAAATCACCGAAACTAAAAAGGGTGTTTTTACTCTGTTGTAAGGTGTCAATTTGCTGAGTCTCGACGCGCTCAAGAACTACGGGTGCCGATAAGGTTATGGGTGGAAAACCATATTCACTATTAATCCAAGTGCCTTCTAAATACTGCTTAGTGTCGTCACCTACTATCGTATCTATCGTGTATTTAAAACCATATTTTATTCCAAAACCAACAAAAGTTGCAACCAAAATGAATAAACTAATGATGACGGTTAGAATTATTTTATTGCGCCTCTTCTTCCGCTCTTGTTCTTCCCTATATTTTTGGTCGAGTAGTTTTTCTTCTTCTGTTGGCTCAGGAAGTGCTTGCTTTACCTGGTCGATTTCCAAATCAATGGTATTTCTATCCATCTTAGCCAATTCAACGTCCACCGAGGATTTTGCAAATTTTACCAAGTCTGCACGCTTAAGAATATTTTCAATGTTATTGATATCGTCTTTATTAAGGTCAATCTTATTGGCATCCCTTAATAAATTTAATCTTGTTATCAACTCATCTGTTGTGCTTTCCAGTGCACGGTTGTAGACTTTTTCATCAAGATATTTTCTAATGATAAAGGTCAATTCAGAATAGTAGTCCTTGAGTTCAGCTCGTTGTAAATAATTGCTTTCATCTAGTTTTTGCAAGGCTAATTTAGCCCTATCGTAGGGAGGTAATAATGCAATTTTCTCATCTTCGGAAAGTGGCTTCTTTCTCCATATGAACCAATAGAGTAGAAATGCAATTAGCGCAATAATAAGCAGGACGATTATTAAATACTTCCACCAATTACCTGAATTTGGCTTAACCTCAATCAATGGTTTTATATCGTATAAATCCTGTTTTGTAGTATCAATTTCAATAGTGTTGACTTGAACTTGAAGTGAATCTGTAAAAAATATCTTGTCGCCAATGAAAACTTTTTGCTTGGGTATTAGATAGCTTCCTGAATCAAATTGGGTTAACCCATAGGACTTAATCAACTTATATTTTGCATCATTTTTTGTGGTATCGGTATCATAGGCTTCAATCATTTCTAAGGGAAGAAACGTTTGGCCTTCAGGAAAGACCACTAAATCAGTAGTATCTGTCTCAACTTGAATTTTATAAGTTATTTGTTCACCAATTTTTATATTCGTGGTATCAATTGATGATGAGACTTGGGCGTTAGCAACTACTGAAAAGAGAAAAAAGAAAAGAGAAAAAAGACCGAAGACCGAAGACAGAGGAGGGAAGACTGAAAAATCAGATTTCTCGAGATGCACGTCACCTCTGACTAGGAATTTAATATATAGATTAGACGTAAATTTCAAATCTTGACTACGATTTTTTTAATTTCTATGTTTTAAATGCTTTAAGCTATTCAATCTTGGTTCTTGGTTCAATAAATCCTGATTCCAACCTCTAAAATTATCCTCTTCGCTTAAAATAGCCCAGTAACTTTTTTACATAACTTTCATCAGTTCTGCAATCGATGACCCCAGCTCCTGATTTGGTAAAAGCATCTTTAAAATAAGCTACCTTCTCCTCATAGAAGCGCGAATAATTAGTTCTTGTTTTTCTTGAGGAGGTATTTACAAGAACCAATTCTCCAGACTCTTCATCCTCCATTTGTACCATGCCAAGATTTGGTATATTTTCCTCGTGCCGGTCGTAAATTCTAATACCAGTTATATCGTGCCTTCCTGCTGAAATTTTGAGGGTTTGCTTATAGTCATCAGTAATGAAATCTGAAAGCACAAATACAATGGCTTTCTTTTTCATCACGTTTGACAAAAACTTCAGCGCATGGGCCAAATCGGTTTTTTTGCTTTTTGGATTAAACTCAATGAGTTCACGTATAATTCTCAAAACATGAGAACGTCCTTTTTTTGGCGGTATATAAAGTTCAATCTCATCAGAAAACAAAATCAAACCTATTTTATCGTTATTCTGCGTTGCCGAAAACGCTAGCGTTGCTGCAATTTCAGTCACGATTTCATTCTTAAATTGCTCTTCCGTTCCAAATAATTTTGAACCTGATATATCGACCACCAACATCATGGTAAGTTCGCGCTCTTCCTCAAAAACTTTTATAAATGGTTCGTTGTAGCGGGCAGTAACATTCCAATCAATGTTTCTTACATCATCACCAAATTGATACTGTCTTACTTCAGAAAAAGTCATTCCGCGGCCCTTAAATGTCGAATGGTACTCCCCACCAAAAATATGGTCAGACAGTCGACGAGTCTTGATTTCAATCTTTCGTACTTTTTTTAAAAGTTCTTTGGTATCCATAGGCCCCCTCCGCCCCCTAAGGGGGAACAGGTTGAGTTTTAAATTTTAATAGTTTAAAGATGAAATGACATTTCTAGATTTCAAAAGTTTATGCCCGCGTTCTACTCCGTTGTGAAAGTTCCCCCTTTGGGGGTTAGGGGGCTTTTACGGCACCTCAATCTCATTAACAATCTTACTAATAATGTCCACTGAGGTCACGTTTTCGGCCTCAGCCTCATAAGTGATTCCTATTCTGTGACGAAGCACATCATAGACCACAGCCCGAACATCTTCTGGGATGACGTAGCCCCTTCGTTTAATAAAGGCATAACATTTAGCAGCGGTTGCTAAATTGATACTTCCCCTTGGCGAGGCTCCAAAGGATATTAAAGGTTTTAATGATTCTAATCTATATTGTTCTGGATATCTTGTGGCAAAAATGATATCAAGAATATACTTTTCAATTTTCTCATCCATATAAACTTCACGAACAACCTCTTGAGCTTTCAAAATCTGTGCTACTGAAATCACCGGATTCACCTTATCCCATGCACCTTTTAAATTGGCGCGCATAATAAGCTGTTCTTCAGCTTGCTTTGGGTAATCTATTACCGTTTTCAGCATAAAACGGTCAACCTGTGCTTCGGGTAATGGGTATGTTCCTTCTTGTTCTACAGGGTTTTGGGTTGCCATAACTAAAAAGGGCTTGTCCAAGATAAAGGTTTCTTCGCCTATGGTTACCTGCTTTTCCTGCATAGCCTCTAGTAACGCCGATTGCACCTTTGCAGGAGCACGATTAATTTCATCTGCAAGTACGAAATTGGCGAAAATCGGTCCCTTCTTAATTGAGAAGTCATTGAGTTTCATATTGTAAATAAGCGTACCTACGACATCGGCGGGGAGTAAATCTGGTGTAAATTGGATTCGGCTAAAACTTCCATCGACAGCCTGGGAAAGCGTATTAATTGCTAAGGTTTTTGCCAGACCTGGAACACCTTCCAATAGAATGTGACCTCGGCCCAGAAGTCCAATCAGCAAGCGTTCTACCATGTGTTTTTGACCTACGATGACCTTGTTCATTTCCATCATCAAAAGGTCTACAAAAGCACTTTCTTTCTCTATTTTTTCATTGATTGACTTAATGTCAACCGTACCTATCTCATCCATAGAAATATTTAGTTTAATTCTGGTATTGAAGCGTGAAATTTAATGATAACGCAATTGAAATAATAAAAAGCCATATTTAATTCAATATTCAATTGCGTCTAGCCCTCTAATAGTCGTGCAAATTGTTAATTTTTTTCATTTTATAGCGTTAAGGATTGGTTAAAAAGCAAAGCGCAATTCCTCTAGGAAATTGCGCTGTTAAAATCATGGTTAGAGATTTAAAATCTCAACAGTTTATTTATCTAATATTTAAGTGACGCATCATCGTATTCATTTCTGGTGTAAAAGTAATTTCATTGCCTGAAATTGAGATGGAGTTATCTGCTTCAATTTCCATGGTAAATTCATAACCTTTATTTGCATCTAAAGTGGTAGGGACGAGATTTGATATTTCTAAAGCTTCGCTATAATTCTCGAACGTTTTCTTGACACCATTCACTATGGCTGCATTATCATCCCCTAAAACTAATTTTATTTTTTGAACCTTACCCGCCTCAATCAGAGCGCTGTTGACCAAGGTTAATTGATTTTCATGATTATAATTGGAAATGTTTTGCAATCCGGTATTTATTGTTTCCAATGAAACCCAATTTGCTACATCATTGGTGGAGCCAATTAATAACTGGACTTCTTCAATATTCAATATAATTTGATTTAAGTCCTCTGAAGCCCCATTTATTTTTACACTAACAATTGAACCTTGCTCCAAGGTGCTCTCTTCTTTCGAGCAACTGGTTGCTAGAAAAAACAAACTAAGTAAAAAAAATAGTGTTTTGTAGGTAGATAAAGATGTCATGATTTGGGGTCTTTTATTATTATCTATCCCTAAATTTATGGCGGGTTGTCCCTTTTGAGTAATTTTAGGTATCAAACGCAAAAAAATCACCATCAACCGTGGAAAAATGTAAATTCTCTCGATTAATTGCAGGTACAATGACCTGGGGTGAATGGGGTAAAAAGCTTAATGTCAATCAAATGGTTGACCTTATGAGTCATTTTGTCTCTCTGGGCATTACCTCTTTCGACCATGCGGATATTTACGGGGGTTACACCACCGAAGCAGAATTTGGCAACGCATTCGCTAAAAGTAATATTGAAAGAAGCCATGTGCAGTTTATCAGTAAATGTGGCATTCAGTTGATTGACGATAAAAGAAAAACAACAGTCAAACATTACAACTATAACAAAGAATATATCTTATCGTCGGCCGAAAATTCGCTTAAGCATTTAAAAACAGACTACCTAGATATACTGCTTTTGCATCGGCCTAGCCCCTTAATGCATCCAGAAGAAATTGCAGAAGCAATTAGTAAGCTCATTGATGCGGGAAAAATTAGAACGTTTGGGGTTTCAAATTTTACGATTCATCAAATGGAATTGATTTCTAAGTATTTGAACATTACAGTCAACCAGATTGAATGTTCATTGTCGGAATCAACTGCGATGACCAATGGCACTTTAGATTATCTAATGTCAAAAGGTATAGCCGCAATGGCTTGGTCGCCTCTAGGATGTATCTTTAAAGAAAATACCGAGCAAACGAAGAGAATACATCATGTATTAAATGAATTATGTCAAAAATATAACGCTGAAAAAGACCAATTGCTTTTGGCTTGGCTGTTGAAGCATCCCATAAATATTAAACCCGTTTTGGGCACCACCACTAAAGATAGAATAGCACGCTGTGCAAAGGCGCTTGAGATTGAGATGGAACTAGAAGATTGGTTTAAATTATTGGAGGCTAGTAAAGGGGAGGAGGTTCCATAAGCCCCCTGACAGCCCCTCCCAGCCTCCCCAATGGGGAGGAGTGCTTACTCGGATGTATAAAAATCAATACTTAGTGAATTTGTGACCATCAGTGAAATTTGCGAGATACTAATTAATTTCAATTTGAATGAACTATGAAAAACAAAACAGTCTTAATCACAGGAGCTACCAGCGGAATTGGCAGGGCAACAGCCTATGAATTAGCCAACCACCGTTATAATCTAATTCTTTGTGGCAGACGCCAGGAACGGCTTGAAGAAATTGTGGAGAAACTTAAGAATAAGACCAAAATTCATACCCTCAATTTTGACGTACGCGATAAAAAGGCCGTTTTTGATGCCATTGAATCCTTACCTAAATCTTTTAAGACGATTGATGTTTTGATAAATAATGCGGGCAATGCGCACGGTCTTGATCCAATTGATTCTGGAAGCGTGGAAGATTGGGATGCCATGATGGATATTAACGTCAAGGGATTACTTTACGTTAGCAAAGCTGTAATTCCGCAAATGACCGAAAGAAAGTCGGGCCAAATTATAAATATAGGGTCGTCTGCAGGAAAAGAGGTTTATCCTAAAGGAAATGTTTACTGCGGAAGTAAACACGCGGTGCTCGCCATTACCGAAGGCATGCGATTGGACTTAAATCCTTACGGCATAAGGGTGGGAGCTATAAATCCAGGCTTAGTTGAAACTGAATTTTCAAAAGTGCGATTTAAAAGGGACAAAAAAGCCGATGATGTTTACAAAGGCTATAAGGCGCTACAAGCGGAAGATGTTGCCGAAGTAATTCATTTTGCAATTTCGAGACCTCCCCATGTAAACATTGCGGATGTTTTGATGTTCTGTACGGCGCAGGCAAACTCTACCATTGTGAAAAAATCAGAAAATTAAATCCCCTTTGGGGATTTAGGGGCTTATGATTAACAAACGCCTACTTATTAAAAATCTATTAGCTCATAATGATGAGAATAGCTTTTATGATAAAAAGCGTAAGATTGATATTGGGCAAAAAGAAGGCAAAGCTAAATTTTTAAAACACGTTTGCGCACTTTCAAATAGTAACCCTAAAAACAATTCTTATATCGTAATTGGAGTCGAGGATGCTGACAATAAAATTGTAGGTACCCATTTCTTTGACGACAGCAAAATTCAAAATCTGATTAATGCGTATTTGACCAATCCGCCAATCGTACAATACGAGAACATACCGTTTCCACATCTTCCAGATAATAAGGTCGTTGGGTTGGTAACCATTCGCCCCATGGACGAACTTACCGCACTTAGAAAGAACATTTGGAAATATTACGGTGGCTCGGTATTCTTTAGGGATGGTAGCATGAGTATGCCTAAAATATTTGATATTGTAATAAAGGATGTAAACTCAAAAATAGTCGAGGCCATCGAGTCACACGCTCAAAATAATATTGAGTTAACTTTGAATGGCGTATTCGACTTTATGAAAAAGAGAAATGATTATAATCCGCAGTATAAAGTATTTAAGGAATATTTTGTCTTGTGCTGGTCTGGACTCAAGAAAACGGTAAAGAATAAAATCTATTTTTCTAGGGTTGATATTGAGTTGATAAATGAGCAAGTGAGATTATTTTTTTCAACTCTTGACGAAGTTGCCATAACATACGATGACAATAAGTTCAAAATTCTCGAATACGTTAGTCTCGGTCTTCAAGACAACTTTAAGTATTACGAATTAGAGGAAACGATAATTAAATTTGAAGATAGTGCCCAATATACCATTGAAACAAATTTACTTTTCCAACCGCCACAATACGACAGGAAAGTGCTTTACCACATTTACAATTCAAACAATGCCCTTTTGGAAAAACTGAAGAAAGGACTGACGCTTAATAAAAATGAAAAGCGGGATTTGCAAAATCTTCCCGCAACCTATCTTATTTGC
>JBCCOJ010000002.1:0-41936 GCA_039025415.1 Bacteroidota bacterium
CCTAATGTTCAATGCTCATTATACCACTTATAATTATGAGCGAAACCAGAGCGTAATTAGTAATTTTTTCAGTCAAGACAACAATTTCATAAGTGCGTCTGCCTTCAACACCGATGCCAACCAGGATACTAATATTTTCGCCGGAAAATTGGATTATAGTCTTCCAATAAACGACAATTCAAATTTTGAGGCAGGGCTTAAGTTTTCTGGAATCAATACCGAAAGTGATTTGACTCAATTTGATGTGAATTTAAATACAGGGGAGGAAACTTTGGACGAAGAAAATACCGATGCTTTTGATTACGAAGAACGTATCTACGCCGCTTATGCCAATTACACTAACAATTCTGAAAAGTGGAACCTAAGTCTCGGGCTTAGGGTAGAGCAAACCAATGTAGATGGGTTTTCACCATTGTCTGAGATAACCACAGTTCAGGATTATTTAGAATGGTTCCCCAATGCTAGTTTGCAGTACAATATTTCTGAAGACTATAATATTTATGTTAATTACAAACGAAGTATTGTAAGACCAAGTTATTCTGACTTAAACCCATTTCAGTTCTTTTTGAATCAAAATTATGTAGTTTCGGGTAATCCAAATTTAGTCCCCACATTTATCGACCATGGCTATGTTGGTACTACGCTTTTGGGAGGACTGTTTACTATTGAGGCCTATTATAAAAATTATGATGGGGCAATATCTGAGATACCTCGACAAAATAATGATGATAATATTATTCAATACATTAGCGTGAATTTCGACACGACAATTGAGTACGGTTTCGATTTTTTAACCTATTTCAACGTAAACGACAGATGGTCTATATATGCAGTTACCTCTTTTTACAACTGGGAAGAAGAAACAGATTTTGGTCGTGGAGTTGTTAGTCAGAATCAATGGTCAAATTATTCTGAGTTACAAAACGATTTCACTTTTTTAAAGGATAATAGTCTAAATGCGACTTTAACTTTGACCTGGTCAGGAAAGAACCTTCAGGGTTTTCAAATTGTAGAAGATCGTTTGTTTTCAGAATTTACTGTTTCAAAATCAATTTTTAAAAAAAAGGGTGTTATTTCATTGTCTGCAGGTGATTTATTTAACTATCAAGACCCGCGAAGTAGGGTGCGTTATCAAAATCAATTTAGTTCTGCAAACGTTAATCGAGACAATAGATTTGTCAAGCTTGGTTTCCGCTATAAATTCGGTAATACACGTCTTAAAACCAACGAAAGAACTATCAATACAGATGAGCGTAATCGTCTTGACAAAAAGGAATAACCTTCTTTCTGTATTGCATTAAAGAAACTTCCGTACATTTAGTTTAAAATGTTTTTATGCGCTGGACGCTAAAGCCAAAACCAAACCCTGACACCTTAGCTAAACTTCAAAAAGCACTAGGAGTAGATGCAACCATTGCAACTTTACTCACACAACGTGGCATTGAAACGTTTGATCAGGCAAAGCGTTTTTTCCGTCCGAGTTTAAAGGATTTACACAATCCCTTTTTAATGAAGGACATGGAAAAGGCTGTAGAACGAATTCAATCTGCACTCTTTAAAAATGAAAATATTCTAGTTTATGGTGATTACGATGTAGACGGGACTACTTCGGTGGCTTTGATGTCCTCCTATCTAAAAACAAAATCAGAACATGTGGCCACCTATATCCCAGACCGGTATACCGAAGGTTATGGGGTATCTTACCAAGGTATTGATTTTGCACACGATAACGAGTTTTCGTTGATTATTGCCTTGGATTGCGGAGTTAAGGCTATTGAAAAAGTTAGCTATGCTGCGGAAAAGGGAATTGATTTTATAATCTGCGACCACCATAGACCAGCTTCTAAACTACCTGAGGCCCATGCTATTTTAGACCCCAAACGCGAAGACTGCAATTATCCTTTTAAAGAGTTGTGCGGTTGTGGGGTTGGGTTTAAATTGATTCAAGCACTAGCTCTTAAGGATGGTAAAACAATCGATGATTTAACCCCCTATTTGGATTTGGTTGCTACGGCAATCGGAGCCGATATTGTTCCAATTACTGGTGAAAACAGAATCCTGGCATACTTCGGGCTGCAAGTAATTAATCAAAACCCTAGACCTGGTATTCAAGCCATTATTGAACAGGTAAAAAAAGACACTTTGACCATTACCGATGTCGTATTTATAGTAGCCCCAAGAATCAATGCTGCGGGCCGAATGAAACATGGCAACCATGCGGTCACCTTATTAACTGAAACAGATTACAACCTCGCTGTTGAATATGCTTTAGAAATTAACGAGTTTAATCTTGATAGACGTGAGGCAGACCAACGTATCACTGAGGAAGCCTTAGTGCAGATCACCGAAAACAAAGAGGAGCAACGTTTAACCTCTGTGGTTTATGATGAGTCGTGGCATAAAGGTGTCATCGGGATTGTGGCTTCAAGATTGACCGAAACCTATTATCGACCTACTTTGGTTTTTACAAAGAGCGGTGATAAATTGGCAGCCTCAGCCCGCTCAGTCTCTGGCTTTGATGTTTATAATGCCTTGGAAGCCTGTAGCGAATATATTGAACAGTTTGGAGGTCATAAATATGCAGCTGGTCTAACCTTAAAGGAAGAGAATTATGAAGCATTTAAACAGGCCTTTGAAGATGAGGTTTCTAAGACTATTGACCGCAATCTGTTGACTCCAGAAATTAAAGTGGACTTAGAAATTGATTTAAA
The DNA here is from genome assembly GCA_039025415.1 of Bacteroidota bacterium. Taxonomy (GTDB): domain Bacteria; phylum Bacteroidota; class Bacteroidia; order Flavobacteriales; family Flavobacteriaceae; genus Psychroserpens. Next base: position 2,712 of record JBCCOJ010000002.1, read on the forward strand.
TGAAATCAATAGAAAATTCTGGCGAATACTTAAGCAATTTGCGCCTTTTGGACCAGGGAATATGACCCCGGTCTTTATGACCCAAGACCTAAGAGATACTGGTTATGGAAAATGTGTTGGTGAAAACGATAAGCATTTAAGAGTAACCGTCACTCAAGGACCTCCAAGACCGAATCAAAATCGATTTGTCGGTATAGGTTTTAATCTCGGCGATAAATGTGATTTGATTTCAGACAGAAGAACGTTTGATGCCGTTTACTCAGTTGATGAAAATCATTGGCAGGGTAATGTGAGCTTACAATTAAAAATTAGAGATATTAAGTAAATTGAGAAACCAAAAAAACGACCCCTACGCAGCGTTAAGATTCAAGGAGTTCAACTTCTTTTTGTTGGTTCGTTTTGCCCTTGTCTTTGGATGGTCAATGCAGTTTGTTGTTATAGAATGGCAGGTTTACGGCTTAACCAACAATCCTTTATCTCTTGGTATTATTGGATTATGCGAGTTTTTGCCAGCTTTTGTATTAGCTCCTATTGCAGGACACATCGTAGACCGTAAGGAAAAAAGAAACCTCTTTACATTTTGCATCGCCTTGTTTTCATTGATAAGTTTTGGCTTGTTTTGGTTGAGTTCAGAAAGTGTGGAATCTACCTTACAAACAAACACCATTCTAATTGGTATTTATGCATTGGTGTTTTTCGGGGGAATTTTAAGAGCATTTTTTGGTCCAACGATTTTTTCGCTCATTGCACTTATTGTGCCTAAATATGCTTATCCCAATGCGGCAACTTGGAGTAGTAGCACTTGGAAAGGAGCTAGTGTTTTTGGCGCCTTATGTGGCGGATTTTTAATCGCATGGATTGGTGTTCATCAAACGTTAGGCATCATTTTTTTGTTGGTTATGTTGGCTTTGGTTCTAGTATTTCAGATTAAAAAAAAACCTATTTTAAACAAAAAAACTAAAGAATCGATTGGGCAAAGCTTAAAAGCAGGGCTAACTTTTGTATTTAAGGATAAGGTTATTTTAGGAGCGTTAACTTTAGACATGATTGCGGTTTTATTTGGCGGGGCGGTAGCAATATTTGCAGTTTTTGCAAAAGACATTTTGGATGCAGGACCAAAAGGATTTGGATTATTGAACGCGGCACTCTCTTCTGGAAGTATCATTACCATGCTTGCAACAACCCACATACCAATTACAAAAAACACGGGCAGAAAGTTGTTGGTTTCTGTCTTTGGTTTTGGAGTCTGTATGATTTTGTTTGGAGCATCGAAATTGCTATGGCTTAGCGTTGTTGCCCTTTTTCTATCAGGGGTTTTTGATGGTGTTTCCATGGTAATTCGTCAAACTATCTTACAACTTAAAACACCAGACGAAATGCGCGGTCGGGTAGGAGCGGTAAATTCTATGTTCGTGGGGTCTTCTAACGAACTTGGTGCTTTGGAAAGTGGGATTGCAGCAAAAATTTTCGGCGCACCATTAGCCGTGATGCTTGGGGGTACCGTTACCTTGATTACGGTGTTAGTTATCAATTTTAAAAATAAACCGCTAAGGGAATTGGATTTGGATGAGGATATTGCCTTAAACGAAAGGAGCTAAATACACTTTAAAAAGTTTCTCGCAAAGGCGCGAAGACGCTAAGTCAAAAACTAGAACTTTACCGTCAAGAACTAAAGCCTAAAAATGACAGTTTCAACTTGAGAAATTTCGGCCGATTTAATAACTAAGTAACTCCGCGTCTTTGCGTCTTTGCGAGACAATATTATCGAAACTTCTTCAACTCAAACTGTTCCCCATCAAAAACGCCGTATGTAAAGTAAGTAATCCAATCTCCAAGATTGACGTATTTTGAGGATTTGCCGTTGCCTAAATCCACTTCCATGGGTAAATGGCGATGCCCGAAAATAAAATAATCCCGATGCTCTTCCTTCAGTTTCATTTTACTGTAGAGTATAAGCCATTCTTTATCCTCGCCTAGAAATTTAGAATCGTGTTCTCCAGAAATCAATTTGTTTTTAACCGAAAGATAATGGGCAATGCGCATGCCGATATCAGGATGTAGCCACCGGAAAAGAAACTTAAAAATTGGGCTTGTAAATACCTTTTTCATGCGTTTGTACCCTTTATCAAAAGGTCCCAGACCATCGCCATGGGCAATGAAGAATTTGGTGTCGTTAAAAGTAAATTCCTTTGGTTCGTGATAAACCGGGATATTGAGTTCGTTTTCAAAATAACCGTTCATCCAGAGGTCATGGTTGCCAACAAAAAAATAAATGGGAATACCAGCGTCTGAAATTTCCGCAAGTTTCCCAAGAGTTCTTACGTACCCTTTTGGTACAACCGTACCATATTCAAACCAAAAATCAAACAAATCGCCCAAAAGGAATATGACTGCAGCATCTTTTTTTACTTCATCTAACCAGGCTACGAACTTTTTTTCTCTTGGAAACGAGGCCTGCTTGGTTGGAGCACCCAAATGGTTGTCTGATGCAAAATAGATTTTTTTTCCTTTGGGAATCTTCATTGGCAATACCTTTCAGAATACTTTAAAGCGGCAATTTAATTTTCATCTGCATACCATTCAGCAAAAGAAGTTGCAGTTTCATGCAGTTTTAGGGAGTGTAGCTTAATATTATTGGGGAGTCGTTTTTTTATCTTTTCGGCAAAATCAAGTATCATCATTTCACAAGTTGGTTGGTAGTCAACTAAAATGATGTGATGATCTAGCTTTAGTAACTCTTCTCCCAACTCATTGTGCGGGGTGTTTTTGTTGAAAACCATTGAATGATCAAAAACATCAACTATCTCTTCTTTTACTATTTTCTTTAGGTCACCAAAATCTATTACCATTCCAAACTTAGCGTCCTTACTATCAGAAATAGGGGTGCCAATAACCGTGACGTCCAAACCGTAGCTATGCCCATGTAGATTTTTACATTTTCCATCGTAACCATATAAGGCATGACCAGCTTCAAAGGTAAATTGCTTGGTTAGTCGAATATTACTCATTTTAATTTTATTTGGTCTGCAAAAATACATAATAATCAAAATGATATGCAATTCTTTAGGCTTTCACCTTTAGACCAGATTAAGACTTTAAATATTTCAGGTTAAACCATTATGATTTTGTGAGTTGACTTCTCTCTAAAAACATCATCCTGAATTTAATGATTAATGGAATCCCACGAGCAATTATCCAAAGTGTCAAGGCTATGAACACGGCATAAAGTTTCAGATTATAGCTATCCAGCCAAAACAATATAGGCAAGAACACCAATCCGGTTGAAAGCAGCAATAAATTACGTAGGTATTTCATTTTGCCCATGCCTTTGAACATTCCATCGAAAATAAAAGCTAGTGCGCAGAGCGGCTGCATGGCTAGGATAATCCAGAATATTTCATAAAATTTATCAAGTACGATTGCTTCATCAATAAAAATTCGACCAATAGGAAAGTAGAATATGGCTCCAACGGTGGCGAGAATTATTCCGCAGAAAATACCATATTTAATCAGCTTGTTACTTAACGAAATCAATTGACCATAAGATTTAGAACCTAACAATTTACCAGAGAGAATATTTCCGGCACTGGCATAGCCATCTATCATAAATGCGCCCAGGAACCAAAGATTAATCCCGATGGTATAGGCTGCAATATATTCTTTGCCGTAGCCAGTAGCAAATCTCGTTGCGAAATATAAGGTAACATTGAGAGCAAGTGTTCTAACGAATAGGTTAAGGATCATCAGGGCGAAATTTCCGATTTCCTTATTCCACGGAAACCTTAACCTTAATGAAATATCTGTCTTCTTTATTAAATATACTGCTGATAATACGGCCATTACCATTTGAGCTATAAGGCTTGCATAAGCGGCTCCTTCGATGTGCATTGCAGGAATATAACCCTCTACACCATAAACAAAAATAACATCAAGCAGAATATTAAGAACTGCACCAATGATTGCTATGATCATGGGGTGGAAGGTGTTTTGCAAACCTCGAAATGTACCAAAAACCGCAATTGTAAAAAGCGTGAAGGGGAATCCAAATACTCTAATCCTGTAGTAGTTAGCACTATATTCTAAAATAAGATTGTCTGCATTATAAAGTTTGAATATAGATTCTGCAAATGGGTAAGTGCCTATTATAATCAACATACTAAGCAAGGTCATGATAAAAATCGCTTGCGCTGGAAGTGATTTTATATCGTCTAATTTACCAGCCCCTAGATATCTAGAAACTAAAGATGAAATTGCGCTTCGGCTTTGGCCGAAAATCCAAATGAGCATCGATAAGAACGTTCCAACAACCCCGACAGCTGCCAGCGATTCGGTAGCATTTAAATCTACATTACCAACAATGGCGGTATCAGTTAATGATAAAACAGGTTCTGCCACACCTGAAATTAAAGCAGGTATAGCTAATCGATTGATGTTTTTTAGGGAGATATCGGCGCTCAAGAAATGTTTATAAAATCAGTTCATAACAGTAAAAGGGATGCTCACTCTGTTTTGGGAAATAAATTTCGTCAAGCTTCACATAACCACGAAGTTCGTAAAATTTTTGATTGCGTTTATTTTGGGAAAATGTGTCCAACCTAATGGAAATAAGACCTTGGTCTTTGGCTTTATTTTCTGCGTAATCCATGAATTTTCGGGCGTGATTTTGCCCTTGGTATTTTGGATGAACCGCCAATCTGTGGATATAACAATTGTCTTGGTTTTCGGTAAGCCAATTAATGTCAAAATATTCTTCGTCCATTAAGGTTGAGATGCAGATGGAGCCAACAACTTGATTTTCTATTTCTAGTACATAAAGTTCCTTTCTTTTCAGGTCTTGTTTAAACACGGCTTGATTTGGATAGTGCTCATTCCATTGAAAAATACCTTGCGAACTTAAATATTGTGCGCAAGCCTTGGTCATTTGCATAATGGAGACAATATCTTCTTTGGTTGCAGGTCGAATCATCTTTTATTTTTACATCTACAATTCGTACAAATCTATTCAAATTACCGCAATATATTTTTGGTATATTTACGCAGGGGTAAGCTTATTTTAAACATTAAATATTTGATTATGAAATCAATTCTCGTTCCGGTAGGTTCATCAAAAAACGCTGAAATCCATTTACAGTACGCCATTGACTTTGCGGCAGAATTTGGTGCTAAAGTGTATGTTGTCCAGATTTATAATGTTTATACTAAAGCGGGCACCTTGATGAAGGTAGATCACATTGTTGAACGCGAAAGTCTAGCTTTTTTAAAAAGACATGTTGCAAAGGTTGACACTAAAAATGTTGATGTTGTTATAAAATCCTTTAAAGGGGATTTGGTTGCCACATTAGAATTGGCCTGTAATGCGTTGGATATAGATTTGATTCTACTAGAGCCAAGAACCAATAGCATCAAAGATGAGGTGTATCTTGGCAAAACCTCCGGAAAAATTATCAAGCAGACTGAAATTCCCGCTTTGATAGTTCCAGAAGGATATAAGTTTAAACCGGTCAGGTCTATTTTAATGGCGGTAAAATCAGCAGTTATTAAAAAGGAAAACGCATTAAAACCCTTGGTGGACATAAAGAATAAGTTTGCGTCTAAAATAAATTTATTGCTGGTAAAGACTCCATTTCATAACGTAGGTGATTTTGAAGTAGGCGAGAATTTATCCTCAATAATTTCCAAAACCATAGAGTCTGAAAACCCAACCACATTTCAAGGTGTTCTAGAGCATTACAAGGAAAACAATCCAGACTTGCTCTGTGTTGTTAGACGCAAGCGTGGCTTCTTTACGAGTTTATGGGAAAGCAATATAATTTTAAAGAAGGATTTTCACAGTTCTACTTTACCGGTTTTGGTACTTAGCGGATTGAAATAAAGCATTATATTTGCCTCCCGCTCGAATGTCTGTTTTCGTTTTTGAAATGAGATATTTGAGTAATTTTAGGCCATGTTTTGGGGCATTAGCTCAGCTGGCTAGAGCGCTACGCTGGCAGCGTAGAGGTCATCGGTTCGACTCCGATATGCTCCACCAAAGCCCCCGCAAAAGCGGGGGTCTTTTTATCTATGCCATTCTACATGTACATCATTTATTCGGATAAGCTTGACCGATACTATATCGGTTCAGCAGAGAACACGAGCATTAGAGTAGTACAGCACAACAATTCTAATGGCTCAAAATTCACCCGCAGGTCGAACGATTGGACATTGGTTTATTGCGAAGTATTCGACACGCGCTCAGAGGCGCAAAGTCGTGAGTATGCCGTAAAGCGCAAGAAGAGTAGAAAGCACATTGAGTTTCTGATAGGAAAGGGCTAGAGCGCATCGGTTCCCACTAAGTTTCCGGGTGATAAGCCCCATTTAAGCATGGTGAAATGGGCTTTTTATTAACTCGAAATAAAAGAGAGGCTCTTATTTATCGCTATTTCTAAAGCTTCTGGGATGATGTTCGAATCCCATGGATGTTTGGAATTGAACACGTGATTAGCACCATCTACAGGAAATAATTCTGTTTGTTTTCCCCAATCATGAAGTTCTTCTGCTTCAGAGAATAATACAGCATCGTCTTCTTTACCATGAATTATCAAATGCGGTATAGCTAATTGCCTCTCAGAAGATTCAATATGAAGTCGTTTCTCGTTAGCTTTAAAATTATCGTAAAACTGAAAATTATGCGGCATTTGCTGTTTCGTCCTTCCGTTAAGGACATATTTAACGCCATCCTTACGCCATTGTTCTAAATCACCAGTAGTGGAGGAGCGCCGGCCAAAATCGGCAACACTTGCCCAAGTGATTAACTTATTTATTCTGTCGTCTTCCGAGGCCTTTATGATGCAAATGCCACCGCCACGTGAGTGGCCTATGAGATTTACTTTTTCTTGATTAATCTGCTGAGAAAATTCAAATTTATCTGAAAGCAAAAAACTCAACATATCTTCTAAATCATCAAGTTCTTTGGTGTAATTGTTTTCAGCAAAAGCCTCTAAATCGGGAAAATCAATTGGGTTCTCAACAGTGCCGCCATTGTGTGAAAAATTGAATTTAACCAGTAAACAGCCTGCACTCTTGAAGTGATTTGCAACTAAATCCCATACCCCCCAATCCTTGAAACCTTTATAGCCGTGACAAAAGATAACTAAAGGCTTCTTTTTTTCATCTTCTTTAATAAATACATCATATAAGATGGTTTTTTTGCCAGTTCTGCTTAAAACTTGATTCTTTAGAGTCATTCTATTACTTTTTCAATAAATGGGAGGTTTGGATTATAAATTTCAATTAATAACGATTTTAGTTGAGTCTCAAAAGCATAAATGGTAGCTTCGGAAATGATTTGGTCTTTTTTTCGACCGTTGGCTGTCGGTTTCGTTCCAAATTTTAATAGACCGTTACCCAAATTTTTAAAGGATATGATTCCAGCCTCAAGAGGTAGTGAGATTTTACCACTCTTTAGCATCATATAGGCATACATCAATACCTGAAAGCTTTTACTATACTTATCATAATTGGTCAAAAGGTCATCCCAATTCACAATTTCAACTTTTCCTTGTTCTACTCGGCCAGTTTTATAGTCAATTATTCTGGGTACGCCATTAAAAACATCAACGCGATCAACTTTTCCTCTTAAACGCACTGTTTTGCCAATGTCCTCAATATAAATATTAGCTTGGCTGTTAGCTTCAATCGCTATTATTTTAATTGTGTGACCTTCATTTATTTGAGTGATTTCAGTATCGAGAAAGTTATTTAAATAGCGCTTTGCAATTTCAAAAATTATTAGATTTTTTCCCTTTGTGACATCACCACTTTTAAATTCAATATCAAAATGTTTTTTAACCGTCCTGTCAATGTCTTTTTTCATTTTGTTAATGGCATCGGCTGAAAGGATTTTACCTTCTAGTGGTTTATAAAAATCCTCTAGGCTATTATGAACTACAGTTCCAAGCGTATTATGTGCCACATGTTCTTCAACATCATTTAATTCGCCAACACCAAGTACTTTCTGTAGGTAAAAATCAATTGGGTTTCTTATGTAATTGGTTAATGATGAAGGCGAAAACCCATCTTCCGCTATCTTATCCAGACGTTCCAAAACGCTAAAAGACTTCTCTATTTTCCGAAGCCTGTCTTTTACAACGGCTAGTTTGGGCGATATGACCTTTTTGATAATCCTGTGTTTTTTTTCGGTTATTAATTGGGTAATTAAACGACTTTTTTCGCCACCATTAAGTACATCAGGTTCTGTGTTGTATAAAATGAAGATATTTTGAGCACGTTGTAACAATCTGTAAAAGTGATAGGTATAAACAGCATCCTTTTCTTTATAGGTAGGTAATGCGTTTTCAATTTTTACATCGAAAGGGATGAATGAACTTTCAGTTTTACCTGCAGGTAGAATCCCCTCATTAACTGAGGTCAGTATTACGGTTTCAAAATCAAGCACACGCGTTTCGAGCATCCCCATAATTTGTAAGCCCTCTAGGGGTTCCCCTTGAAAATCAAGGGTCTCATTTTTTAAAAGTTCCTTGAAAAGCCCATACAGGGTTTTAATATCATTAATATGATTAAATTCCTTATTTAATCGTTCTAATTCGTTAAAAACAGTATTGAACTTGAATAAGTACTCTTTATTTAACTTATTATTTTCCTTATCTGAGTCAAATAAATTTTTGATATGGAAAATGAGACGTTGACAGCTTGAAATGGCAAGGTCGACTTTATCATCCCATGGGAAGAAAAGCAGCTTAAGAAGTTCTTTATTATTGCCAAATTGCCTTTCGAGAACTTTGGGCTCAATATAAACGATGTTGTTCGTTTTTATAAAGTCTGAAATCGATTTAGAAGATTCATTACTAAAGCTGTCAAGGAGTCTTTTTATGTACTGGTTATTTAAAACTCTAAGCACATCCTTGTAATATAGCGACTTAAACTTTTTTTGTTGGATTTGAAACAAGCTCTCAAAAACCGAAGTTAATGGCACGAGCTTAAGGGGCAGACCCATGGTGATATTTACTCTACTAACCTCCTGCGGCAACGAATTTAATAAAGGTGTTAGTAATTGTTCATTACCTAAAACCACCGCGGTTTTTGTTAAGTCAATGCCTTTTGAATTCAATTTTGAAATCAATTCTCCTAAATATTTTACTTGCCCAATATTTTTTGGTGTTCCAATAATTTCTATGTTCTTTTTTTCTGAATAAAACGTCTTACGCCATTTAAGAGGATTTTTTTGAAAATATTTCCAGCTTTTTAAATATTTTCTTAGAAAGTGGCCTGCATCATGTATGTTATTATCCAAGAACACCTCGTCAACATCCCAGAATATTTCTGCACTATTTTCTAACAGTAATTTCTGTATGATTTTCTCCTCTGCAGAGTTTAAGGCATTAAAGCCTAAGAAGATATGCTTTTTGATACTCTTGTTTTGAGTGTAAACATCGATTTTTTCGGCGGCATCCTTATATACCATGCCCTGATAGCCTAAATTTTTACTGAGAAGGGATTTTTTTAAGGAATTGTAATACAAACTGAGGCGTTTCCAGAACAGTAAATAATTTTTAATGTACTGGTTAGGAGATTCATCAAGAGACCAATGGTTATTTTCTATTTGTTTTATGGCTGAGAGATACTCAAAAATTTGTGAGGGATTTATCAGGTAACGATCAATTTCATTAAAATCTTGAATTAGTATTTGAGCCCATTTTGAAAACCCGTCAAAGCTTTCGATATCCTTATTTGGGGTATTAGTGAGGTAGCTTTCATAAAACTGAAACAAGAGTTCAGAATTTGAAACATATTCTAATCCTGAGACCTTTTCAATGAATTCTTCAATTGATAATATTTCGGGAGCAAATATTGTTTCTCTAGTAAGTTTGGATATTGTCTCTTTGAGAAAAAGTCCAGCTCTTTTGCTTGGTAGTATGAAAATGGCATTGGAGATGTCAAAACCCTCATTATCTAGACTTACAACAACATCCTCTATAAAACTACCCATGCTATAAAAATAAAAAACGCCCCGTTAAACGGAGCGCTTTCTAATTTATATATTTCTCGACTTATTTAAGTTTTACCTCAACTCGTCTATTATTTTTTCTGCCAGCGGCAGTTTTGTTAGTAGCGATTGGAGTAGACTCACCATAGCCTTTTGCAGTTAATCTCTCTTTGCTAATACCATTTGCTATTAAGTAATCCATAACAGCGTTGGCTCTTCTTTCAGAAAGTAACTGATTTGTTTTCTCTGAACCTTGGCTATCGGTATGACCCTGAATTTCAAACTCCGCCTCTGGGTATTCTTTCAAAATCGCAACCATTGCCTGTAGAACTGCATCAGTTTCTTTTTGGAAAGAAGCTTTACCGGTTTGGAACAAAATTGTACGAGCATACTCGTTTAATTTTTTCATTTCCTCTTCAGTTGGCTCAACCTCTGGGCAACCGTTATTTGCAACAGTTCCAGCTTCATTAGGACACTTGTCGTCTTTGTCTAGTACGCCGTCTCCATCAGTATCTGGCCATGGGCAACCTTCGTTAGCAGCAGGTCCACTTTCGTTTGGACACTTGTCATCTTTATCAGCAACACCGTCACCATCTGCATCAGGACAACCCATTAGGTTTTTCAATCCAGCTTCAGTTGGACATTCGTCTTTGTTATCAGCAACACCATCACTATCAGAATCAGGACAACCATTAAATTCCGCTAAACCAGCTTCATTTGGACAATCGTCTTTTGAGTCTTCGATACCATCACTATCAGAATCAGGACAGCCGTTGAAAGCTTCTAAACCAGGTACATCTGGACAAGCATCATCCTTATCATAGATGCCATCACCATCAGTATCAGTACCACCAAAGGCGATAGAAACACCAACAGTATGTTGCCAGTGCTTAGGCAGGTAATCTTCAAAAGAATGCTTATAAGCCGTTTGTGCTGTTAAAGCTACGTTATCTGAAAACCAAAAGTTCAAACCTAAAACACCATTTAATGTTCCAGCACCAATTTGGTCAACCCAGGTGTAACCACCACCAACTCCTAAATAAGGGTCAGCCCATCCACCAGGTCCGTTTAATATATCTCTAAAGCTATAGGTCACAAATCCATCAAGACCATAATATGTCAAATCATCAACAGTAGAATCACCCACCTTGCTTATTTCATTTATAGAACCTTGGGCAGTGATGGTAAATCCAGATTCTAAATATCTAGAAACTGAAATCGTTGATAAAGATGGCAAAATATTCCAATGGTCTTCTGCGTTAAAGAATTCATCGAAATAATCACCAAGTGGAGCATCTTCTCCTACAGGATATAGGTCTATTGCGTTAGCACCTATCAAGATTTTCCAAGGATTGTTTTCATCTTGTGCATTGACGTTGATGCATACCATAAGCAACATCGCCAAAAATAATCTGCTAAGATTTTTCATATTCAATTGGTTTAAATTTTAAGTGTTATTAAGTGTTAATTTGAGCAAAAGTAACTTGTTAGCAGTTACTGACAAAGACAAATATAAAAAAATATTAACTGTATTTAACAAAATAGACTATTTTCAACTGATTTTAAATTATCTCTAATCTTTCGCCAACCTTAATAAAAGCCGAAATTGCCCTATCCAAATGAGCTTTAGTGTGAGCCGCCGAGAGCTGAACCCTAATTCGGGCTTTTTCCTTGGGGACTACGGGGTAGAAAAAACCAATCACATAAACGCCCTCTTCCAAAAGCATTTTTGCCATTGTTTGTGATAGCTTAGCATCGTAGAGCATAACAGGTACAATAGCAGAATCACCATCAATAATGTCAAAGCCAGCATCCTTAAGCCCTTTTTTAAAATAATTTGTGTTTTCTTCTAATTTGTCCCTTAGCTCTGTATTATTCGAAAGCATTTCAAAAACCTTTATCGATGCTCCAACAATTGCAGGCGCTAGGGAGTTTGAAAATAGGTAAGGCCTAGAGCGTTGGCGTAAAATATCCACTATCTCTTTTTTTGCGGTAGTGTAACCACCCATGGCACCACCCATAGCTTTTCCTAAGGTTCCTGTAATAATGTCTATTCTGCCTAAAACGCCTTTTTCCTCTAAGGTACCAATACCGGTTTCTCCAATAAAACCTGTGGCGTGGCATTCATCAATCATGACCATGGCGTCATATTTTTCAGCCAAATCGCAGATTTTATCTAAAGGTGCCAAAAGGCCATCCATTGAAAATACCCCGTCTGTGACTATAATTTTATGCCTTGCACCATTTTCATTTGCGCTTTTAAGTTGCACTTCCAAATCTTCCATATCGTTGTTCTTATAACGGTATCTCGCTGCTTTGCAAAGTCTTACACCGTCAATTATAGAAGCGTGGTTTAGGGAGTCTGATATAATAGCATCCTCTTTACCAAGAAGTGGCTCAAATACCCCACCGTTGGCATCAAAAGCTGCGGCATAAAGAATGGTGTCTTCGGTACCGTAAAAATCAGCAATTTTTTGTTCTAGAGTCTTATGTATGTCTTGTGTGCCGCAGATAAACCTAACCGAAGACATTCCAAAACCATGAGAGTCGAGTGCATCTTTGGCTGCTTGCACCACTTCTGGATGCGAGGACAACCCTAAATAGTTATTTGCGCAAAAATTAAGTACAGTTTTACCTGAATTTAAAGTAATTTCAGCTCCCTGGGGTGAGGTTATTATGCGCTCCTCCTTGTAAAGCCCGTCTTCTTTTATATTGGCGATTTCATTTTCTAGATGCTCTTTTATACTTCCGTACATTTTAAACGTATTTATTATTCAATTAAAATTTTATCAAATGAGACCAGAGGCAAAGATTATTTCTGAAATTGGAACACTTGTGCCTACTGTTTTATCAATACACAAATTTAAAACTCTTTTAGCACAATACTTTCATTCATGTAAACAAGAAATTTTTTGGTCACTTTAATGCTCATTTCCTCCAAAACGTTCTGATAATCGTACAATTGTTCCAGATGTTTTGGATTTGACAAACCGGTTTTGTAGTCTATTATAACAGCTTCGTTTTTGTCATCGATGACCAAGCGGTCGGGTCGCAATATCCTACCTGTACTTGTTAAAATGTCTCTTTCGTTATAAACGCTATCAGCAGTATCAAAATAGTGCTTTAATTGCGGATGAAAAACGATTGACCTGATTTCATCCAACAGCTTTTTGGATTGAAGTTGATTCAGCTTACCTGAATTCTCGTAGCTCTGAATGGTCGCCTCAACATCAGCAACCGTTTCAATCTTTGCCATTATGTTGTGAACGAGATTCCCCCTTTCAATGGCATCAGCCTGCTCAGTATCCCACATTAGCCCAGAGTTGGTAAGTATTGTCAGGTTATGGGATTCTTTTTCGGTCGAAATAAAACTATTTAATTCTTCATTGATGGTCTGGGGTGATGCATTCAAACTGTCTTCGGCGTTTTGTAATTCTATTTTATCGGGGTGACCGAATTCGTACTGGGAATTATCTACATTCCAAAGCCCTTGCTCTTTAAGGTATCCTATAAATAACCCTGAGTAAAGATTTGGTTTTTCAAGACTCGTTTTGTCCAAATCCATTTCTGAAATAATATACAATTGTTCCACAGCTCTTGTAAGTACTACATAGAGAAGATTGATGCTATCCAATTCAAGATTGGCTCGGTAATTTTGATAGAGGATTCTACCGGTATCATTAAATTCCTCTAAATCCTTATTTAAATTTAAGTAAAGGTGTGAAAAACCGCTGAACTCATTTTTATCAACAGGAAACCAAATTTTTGGACGTAAATCAAAATAAATATCCTGGTTGGCATAAGGGAAAATTACAACAGGAAATTCCAAACCTTTTGATTTGTGAATGGTCATAATTTGGACGGCATCTTGTCCCTCTGGCGAGACAATACTCAATCGCTCTTTTTTAGAATCCCAATAGGTTAGAAAGCCCTCAAAAGAGGCATCGTTTTTTTGGGAATAATCCAAGACCTCATCTAAGTAAAATTGAATATAGGCATTAGGTTCTTTATTAAGTTTAAAGGCCCTTATCCCGCTTTCAATGGCATCATAAATGGGTAATTCGGAAAAAGTATTTAAATTGAATTCGTAACCAATAGATTTAAGAAAATCACAGAATCCTTCACGACCTAAACCTATTGCATTTGCGAGGAAAGTGTGAATGTCGTCCATTTTCATATGAAACTCTGCTAAATAAGTGAGAAGTTCGACTTTAGATAACTCGTCATCGAAGTTAATGCTAAGAGACAGTAAATTGTTTAAAAATTGCACTTCCTGAGAATTGTTAATAAGCAAAGTCTCCGATGAGATGATAGGAATTTCCTTTTCATTAAGAAATTGAGCTATGGCAACACCCTCCTTTTTTTTTCGAACTATTATACAGATATCCTTTAATTGAAACCCATTGGCGCGAACATTTTGTAAAGTCTCAAAAACAGCATTACAGTATGCCTCATCCTTTGACGTTTCATCAATGGTCAAGAAGTTTAAGTTGACATATCCTTGATTTTCAAAACTAAATTCCTGCCTGCTTTTCTTATATAATTCTGCGTGTAATTGATTTGTAAATACCCTGCCTGAAAGAAAATTAAAAAAACGGTTATTGAAATCTACAATACTTCGATAGCTCCTGTAGTTGATTGGTAAATATTCATCTTGGCTCTCAATGAAAAATGGATTATCCCCCGAGTATAAGGCTATGAATTGTTCAGCACGACCACCACGCCACCTATAAATTGCTTGTTTTGCATCACCGACCAACATAAGACTACCTGATTTGCCCGATAGGTTTTCACCCGAAAGGGCATTACTAACTAAGGGTACAAGATTTTCCCATTGTAAAACAGAGGTATCTTGAAATTCATCAATGAAATAATGTTTAAATTTCTCTCCAATACGTTCGTAGATAAAAGGAGCGGGTTGATTTTTTATTTCGGAATTGATAATTGAATTGAATTCTGAAATGAGCAAGATATCTTCATCCTCCTTAATTTCTGATAAGGATTTTTGAATAGCGTTCAAGACTGAAAGCGGCGTGATATTTCTAATCGCGTTTGAGTAGATTTTTGATTGATGTACTTCTTGTTTAATGTTTAAGTAAATCGACTCAAATTGGGGCAAAAGCGATTCAATGATGCTGGCTTTTTCAGCATCTAGCGTTTTACTGTAGATGCCATTACGTTCCTTTAGATTTTCCTCAAGCTTATTGCTGTATAAACCATTGAAATTTAAAGTAATAACTTTACTAAAATGCTTAGGCAGGGTCGACCTATTGAAATCTGAAAACTCAAGCCCATTGCTAGAAATCAATTCTAAAGCTTGGTTCCCCAATAGCTTAATTTTTGATTCTGACACCTTGACTTTTTGATGAAGAAGCTGTTTTAAATTATTAAAGTCAGAAAGGTTCTTGTCTTTAATTGTTTTTATAAAAGGAATTTCATTCTCATTAATCAAAAGTTTTGCAATTGTGTTGAAGTCATGACTTATGTCCCAACTACGGTCATCGTCGGCTTTTTCAATAGCGAAATCAACAAGAACTTTGGTTAGTTCATCAGAGTTGCCGGCCATATCAATTAGCTGGTCAACAGATTTGCTAAGAACGATGTCGGTATCTAGTTCCACCTCAAAATTAACCGGTAATTTAAGGTCATAGGCAAAAACCCGAATCAATCGGTGATTAAACTTGTCAATTGTTGAAATATCAAAAGCTGCATAATTGTGAACAATTGTTTCGAGGAGTTTTTTCGATTTCAAATGAAGATCAGGCGGCTCTATTTTGAGTTCTTCGCAAATCAACTTGAACATTGTATCGTGAGATTCCAAAATATCATTGTCAGAAAATTGCTCCAAGGTTTCAATTATTCTTGACTTCATTTCACCGACCGCTTTATTGGTAAATGTCAATGCAAGGATATGTCTGAAAGAAAGAAGGCTTTTTGAGGCGAATAATAATAGAAGATAGTTTTTAACCAGGGTAAAAGTCTTACCGCTTCCCGCAGAGGCATTGTATATAGAAAACGAACTTTTTGGCACTAAATCATATTTTTATTACAAGATATAAAATCAGCCTTGATAAGACGAGACGCTTTCAATTGTTTTCTTTAAATAACAGACATAATATCTAACATCAAGAAAGTTAAATTTTTCATAACTATTGTTTGTGGGGTAGCATGTCATTTCAGAAAGCACTCCAATATACTTAACTTTGAATTCATTAATTATTAACTAAAAATCAAAATATTATGGCTTTTGAATTACCAAAGTTAAAATACGCTTACGATGCGCTTGAACCTCATATTGATGCCAAGACTATGGAAATACATCACAGCAAGCACCATCAGGGATACACAAATAAATTGAATGCCGCTATAGAAGGTACAGACCATGAAGGAAAGACCATAGAAAATATTTTAATTAATCTTGATATGGACAATATGGCTGTTAGAAATAATGGCGGCGGATTTTACAATCACTCATTATTCTGGGAAGTTATTAATCCAGAAGGTAAAGGGCGTCTATCAGGAGATTTAAAAGATGCGATTATGGACGCATTTAAATCTTTCGACGCATTTAAAGATACATTTAGTAAAGCTGCAGCGACTCAATTTGGATCAGGTTGGGCTTGGTTGTGTGCTCATGAAGGCGGAAAAGTTGAAGTATGTTCAACACCAAATCAAGATAATCCCCTAATGCCAGGAGTTACCTGTGGAGGAACGCCAATTTTAGGTATAGACGTTTGGGAGCATGCCTATTACCTAAATTATCAAAATCGAAGACCAGATTATATAAATGCGTTTTTCGAGATTATCAACTGGAACGAAGTTGAGAGGCGTTATGCAGAAGCTAAATAGATAAAATTTAGATACACATTTAAATAAAATAGCAAACTCGAAAGGGTTTGCTTTTTTTATTTAATGGAACGTCTACTAGTATAAATCGCCACTAGTTTTAAAATTGATTTCTTACTAATTGAAAAGTGTAAATGAATTCAAAATAGAGATACCCGCGTCGCGGAAAGAAAGAATAGATACCCGTTTTCACGGGTATAGAATGAAAAAAGGTGAACGGATGTTCACCTTTTTTGCCCCAAATCTACCATAAACTTAACCTACTTATGTTATGGTGATTCAAATATAAACCCGATATTAGGTTTATGTTAATTTTTTAGACTAACTACATATATATTAGCTATAACGGACAAATGGGTTTATTATTGCCACAATCGGGTAAATTTCTCAATTTATTGCCGAAATCTGGAACTATTCTTTGGTCCAATGTGTGGTTTGTATCTGAAATGATAAAGAAAAAGGGGCAATAAAAAAAGGCGAACAGTAGTTCACCTTTTTTTGCCCCAAATCTACCATGAACTTAACCTACTTATGTTATGGTGAATCGAAGTTATGTGTTATTTGCGTAATAATGTTAAAATATTGGATGAAGCGCACATTTTATCGATAAAACGCCTTTATTTAAGAATAAACTGCATAAAATCAACGGCTTATCTAATAGGCTCTTTCTTTATTGCCTTCATAAAAATTAATAAAGGCCTTATTCACAACACGATTTCCACCTGCTGTGGGATAGTTTCCAGTAAAGTACCAGTCACCTAAATTTTTTGGGCAGGCCTCATGAAGATTTTCAATAGGCTGAAATATCGTTTTAACATTTGCATTTACAGTATCATCTGAAATTAATTGAGCAATCTTATTGGAGATTTCATCTGCTGTGAATTGTGCATACAAGTCTTTTACAAAATTATGAACGTCTTTACCTTTTAGATTTAGCTGCTGTTTGCATTTTTGATAGACTTCGTCTATTAAATAGTACTTATCATTTTCTTTTAATAACTCCAGCATTGCCCGAAATGCAATCAGACTTTCAAGGTTAGCCATGTCGATACCATAGCAATCAGGGTATCTTATTTGTGGAGCTGAGGAAACAACAATGATCTGTTTTGGGTTCAAGCGGTCCATCATTTTAATGATACTCTTTTTGAGTGTTGTGCCGCGAACTATACTATCATCTATAATTACCAAATTGTCATTGGGTTTTATAACTCCATAAGTTACATCATAAACATGGGCAACAAGGTCGTCACGACTACTATCTTCAGTTATAAATGTCCTTAATTTAACATCCTTGATTGCAATTTTTTCTATACGTGGTCGTTCAGATAAAATTTCCGTGACCTTCTCCGCAGAAAGTTGCCCATTTCCATCCAATATGGCTTTTGTCTTCTTCTCATTAAGATGCTGCTCAACTGTTTCAATCATACCAAAGAATGATGTTTCTGCTGTATTTGGAATATAGGAGAACACTGTATTTTTTGTGTCTTCATCAATGGCCTCAAGGACTTTAGGCATGATGAGCTTCCCTAAGTTTTTTCTTTCTTGATAGATTTCTGCATCACTTCCCCTTGAGAAATAAATACGCTCAAAAGAACACGCCTTACGCTGTAACGGTTCAATGATTTTTTCAATGGAAGTATTACCGGTTTTTTTGGTAATAATTGCATAGCCAGGTTCAAGTTCCTTTACATCTTCAAATTTCACGTCAAATACCGTTTGTATTACTGGCCGTTCTGAGGCAACTACCACAACTTCATCATTTTCGTGATAATAGACTGGTCTTATTCCAGCAGGATCTCTCAGAACAAATGAGTCGCCGTGGCCTAACAAACCCGCCATAGCGAATCCGCCATCCCAGTTTTTTGAGGATTTTTGAAGAATTTTTGCGACATTCAATCGCTCAGCAATAAGTGGTGAACATTCACTTTTGCTATACCCTTCTTTTTTTAGTTTTTTGTAAATCTTTGATACGGCATCATCTAAAAAATGGCCGATTTTTTCCATTACCGTAATGGTATCCGCCTTTTCTTTTGGGTGTTGCCCAAGTTTAACCAAACCATCAAAAAGTTCGGTCACATTGGTCATATTAAAGTTACCCGCAACAATTAGATTTCTGTGCATCCAGTTATTTTGTCTTAGAAAGGGATGTACGCTTTCAACACTGTTCTTTCCAAAAGTCCCGTATCTAACATGACCCAGCAAGAGTTCACCAATATATGGAAGCCGACGTTTTTGTAAATCGACATCATCTAAATATTCTGGGTGTTTTGTTAGTTCGTCATTGATACGTTGGTTTATTTGAGCAAAAATATCCTGAATTGGCTGCTGTTCTATCGACCTTACCCTACTTATGTAGCGTTCCCCTGGTAGGGTATCTAATTTGATACTTGCAAAACCAGCACCGTCCTGACCACGGTTGTGCTGCTTTTCCATCATTAGGTACATTTTATTCACGCCATAAAAAGCTGTACCATATTTCTTTTTGTAAAACTCCAATGGTTTCTTAAGTCTAATGAGGGCTATGCCACATTCATGTTTTAAAGCATCACTCATATTGTAATCTTTTGATGGAATTTTTGACGGAAGTTTAATCTAATCATTTCATTACAAAAAACGCGCTCAATAAGAAGCGCGCCAAAGTTTAAATTTTATCTTTTTGTGAATTGAGTTAGCTTTTCAAATTGTTGTAAACGATTTGTAATCTCCTCCTCAGTAAGGTTTTGCATTCGCTCCGTTCCAAATTTTTCAACACAAAAAGAGGCAAGCGCAGAACCATAGACTACAGCATTCTTCATGTTTTCGAAAGAAAAATCATGTGTTTTCGTAAGATAACCGGCAAAACCTCCTGCAAACGTGTCTCCAGCACCAGTGGGATCAAATACTTCTTCTAAAGGTAACGCAGGCGCATAAAATACCTTCTCATTATGAAACAATAATGCCCCGTGCTCTCCTTTTTTTATAACCACAAACTTAGGCCCCATTTCATGAATCTTTCTAGCCGCTACCAGTAATGAATATTCACCGGTTAATTGTCTGGCTTCTTCATCGTTAATGGTGATTACATCAGTTCTTTTAATAACCTTGTGTAAGTCATCCAATGCGCAATCCATCCAAAAATTCATAGTGTCTAAAATGGCTATTTTAGGTTTGGCTTTCATTTGATCCAACACACTCATTTGTACCATTGGGTGCAGATTGCCCAACATAACTACCTCGGCATCTTTGTAATTTTCTGGAACTACGGGATTAAAATCTGCCAGGGTATTAAGTTCTGTGACTAAGGTGTCACGGGAATTCATATCATTATGGTACTTGCCACTCCAAAAAAATGTTTTACCATTTTCAACAATTTCTATACCATCGATATTTATACCTTTATTTTTTAAAAGGTCCAAATACTCCTTTGGAAAATCTCCCCCTACCACAGAAACTGCGGCGGCATCAACATTAAATTGGGCTGCTGCTAAACCAATAAATGTAGCAGCACCACCTAGAATTTTATCGGTTTTACCAAAAGGGGTTTCAATGGCATCAAAGGCAACAGTGCCAACAATAACAAGTTTACTCATTATATTATTTTGAAATAAGCTGCAAATATACGCGTTTTAAAAACCTTAAGAAAGAAATCACTTCCTGCCAAAATCTGCTGGAATTTCACCCCATGCTTTGGTCTCCCATTTCACTATTTTAGTTTGATAGTCATTGTTTTTCAGCCATATCACTGCTCTATCGACCAATTCAAAAAGCTTTTGGTTTTTTGGGCCTCGTTTTAACTTTGTATTGCAGGTTTTCTTGCGTACCCAAGCCATGGCAATCTTGGAATCGGTATATATTATACGGTCACTATTTTTCTTCTTTAAAAGGGCAAGTCCGTGTACAATTGCCAAAAATTCACCTATGTTATTTGTCCCCTGCTTAAAAGGACCTTGAATAAACAGTTGTTTCTTGGTTTGGGTGTCAACCCCGCGATATTCCACCCTTCCAGGATTACCCGAGGAAGCAGCATCAACCGAAATGGAATATAAATTTGGTTCACCTATTTTTTTTAATTCTGCAGCTGAGAGCGTGCTTTTGGCAGTTTTGTTTTTACCTACAAAATCAAAGTAATTTCCATTAAAGGCGTTTTCCGCCTCTATTCTAGAGGGAAAACCCTTATACTTCGCGTTTGGGTAGCCCTTTATTTGAAGCTGGCAATCGGTCCAAGAGGAATAAATGCCAGGCTCATGACCTTCCCAAACGACGTAGAATTTATTTTTAGGTTTAGGCATAATGTTCTTCTCACAGAGCCGCAGAGCGTTTTCTAGTCAAGTCTGAAATTTTCACTTTTTTTTTCACTTCTTAAATCCCAAACACTTTTATAAAGCAGATTGCGTTACTTCGACTTCGCTCAGTACAGGCTCTCGTGCCTCTCTCGCAATGACAAGATCAAAAAGTTGCAGTTCCTTGTCTGCTACCCTCCGTTTTCATCTGTTCCCCCTTGGGGGGCTAGGGGGCTTTTCTCAATAAGTTCTCAACAACCTTCGGAAACCACTCCATTTCCAAGTCATGAATCTTTTCCGCTACATCATTCGGTGTATCGGTTTTGGAGACTTCACATTTCCGTTGAAAAATAATGGCACCTTCATCGTAATTTTCATTTACGTAGTGGATGGTGATTCCTGTTTCGTTTTCATTATTGGCAACAACCGCCTCATGCACGTACCTGCCATACATTCCCTTACCTCCGTATTTTGGTAAAAGGGCAGGATGTATGTTAATAATCTTATTAGGAAAGCTGTTTATAATGTTTTCTGGGAATTTCCATAAGAAGCCGGCCAGAACAATCAAGTCTAATTTAGACGCCTTTAATAGATTAAGAACATGCTCTGTTTTATAAAAAGACATTCTATTGAATGAAAACGCACTTACCTTTTCATTATTGGCACGTTCCAATACTTTAGCCTTTGGATTGTTTGATAGAACCATGATAACCGAAATTTCCACTGAAGATTTAAAATACCGTATCAGGTTTTCGGCATTAGTACCATTGCCTGAGGCAAAAATCACAATACGTTTCATAAGGTTCAAAGACTGAAATTATTGACTTGAACAAAAAAAGGCAATAATTTTAACAATTAGAAGATAAATACCTAATTCTTCATTCTAATTTTAGTAAATTACAAACACATTTTAATAAGCAAGAGGTGTTTTAAAATAAAGTTTTTATTTTTGCCACCTAATTAAAATTTTAAAACAAAAAAAATTATGTCAGACATTGCATCAAGAGTAAAGGCGATTATCGTCGATAAACTAGGCGTTGATGAAAACGAAGTTGTTACAGAAGCTAGTTTCACAAATGACTTAGGCGCAGATTCATTGGATACTGTTGAGTTGATAATGGAATTTGAAAAAGAATTTGACATTCAAATACCTGATGACCAAGCAGAAAACATTGCTACTGTTGGTCAAGCGATTTCTTATATAGAAGAAGCAAAATAATCCAATAAGTTCTTTATGGAATTAAAGCGAGTAGTTGTTACTGGTCTCGGAGCTCTTACACCAATAGGCAATACCAAGGATGAGTATTGGAATGCGCTAGAAAGTGGTAAAAGTGGTGCCGCACCAATAACTTATTTTGATACTGAAAAGTTCAAGACTAAATTCGCTTGTGAACTAAAAGGATTTAATCCAACCGATTTTCTCGACCGCAAGGAAGCCCGAAAAATGGACCGCTTTACGCAGTATGCCATGGTTGCTTCGGACGAAGCCATCGCAGATGCGAAATTAAATTTAGATGAGGTCAATAAATTACGAGTGGGCGTTATTTGGGGTGCTGGAATTGGAGGATTGGAAACATTTCAAGAAGAGGTGTTGAACTTTGCCGCCGGAGACGGTACACCAAGGTTCAACCCTTTTTTTATTCCTAAAATGATTGCAGATATAGCACCCGGTAATATCTCAATCAAAAATAAGTTTATGGGGCCAAACTACACTACGGTTTCGGCCTGTGCCTCATCAGCAAATGCGATGATTGATGCCTTGAATTATATCAGATTAGGGCATTGTGATGTAGTGGTTACGGGTGGTAGCGAAGCAGCTGTAACAATTGCTGGTATGGGAGGTTTTAATGCCATGCATGCCTTATCAACACGAAATGATAGTCCAGAAACAGCCTCGAGGCCCTTTGATGCGACCCGTGATGGGTTCGTTTTGGGCGAAGGTGCTGGCGCAATTATTTTGGAAGACTACGAACACGCTAAGGCCAGAGGCGCTAAAATCTATGCCGAACTGATAGGTGGTGGCTTATCTTCTGATGCCCACCATATGACCGCGCCACATCCCGATGGTATAGGAGTAATGGCCGTTATGAGAAATTGTCTTGAAAACGCTGGTATTGAACCAAGTGAGGTAGATCACATCAATACACACGGCACATCAACTCCGTTGGGAGATGTTGCAGAACTAAAAGCAATCTCAGAAGTATTTGGAAAACATGCCAAGAACATCAGTATTAACTCTACCAAATCAATGACGGGGCATTTACTTGGCGCTGCCGGAGCAATAGAATCAATTGCCTCAATTTTGGCGATTGAAAATGGAGTTGTTCCACCAACGATTAACCACAACGTTGTTGACGAGAACATTGATCCAAAACTGAATCTAACATTGAACAAGGCTCAAAAAAGAGACGTTAAGGTTGCAATGAGTAACACCTTTGGATTTGGAGGCCATAATGCCTGCGTGCTATTCAAAAAAATAGACTAATAAATTGTCTTTCATTCAAAACATATTAAATGCTTCCCGTTCTAAAAAAGACGGGAATTTTTTTTTAAAGTTAAATGAAATCTTAGGCTATAAGGTCAAAAACAAAGCTTTATATATCAAGGCTTTTACCCATCGCTCAATGAAC
The DNA here is from genome assembly GCA_039025415.1 of Bacteroidota bacterium. GTDB lineage: Bacteria > Bacteroidota > Bacteroidia > Flavobacteriales > Flavobacteriaceae > Psychroserpens. The sequence continues at coordinate 26,429 of JBCCOJ010000002.1, forward strand.
ATTAAAGATAAAAAGGGCAATGCTGTAAATTATGAAAGGCTTGAATTTGTTGGAGATGCCATGTTGGGTGCAGTTATAGCCTCCTATCTTTTTGATGAAGTGCCTCATGGTGATGAGGGTTATCTTACCAAAATGAGATCTAAAATTGTTAGTCGAGAGCATTTAAATGAACTAGGTAAAGAGCTCAATCTTATTGATTTGATTGAAACGAAAATTCCAAAAAATAACTTCGGAAATAACATACATGGCAATTTGTTTGAGGCTTTGGTCGGGGCCATATTTTTGGATAAAGGTTATAAGCAGTGTGAAAAATTTATAAACAGTCGTGTTATTGAACCTCATGTTGACATTGAAAGACTGGAAGGGCGTGTTATTAGTTATAAAAGCCTTCTAATTGAGTGGTGCCAAAAGGAAAAAAAGACATTTGATTATAATGTTTACGAGGATTCAGGAAATGACGACATAAAACACTTTTCGGTTAAATTGTCAATAAATGGAAAGGTTGTTACGAAGGCCAGGGCTACTTCGAAAAAGAAAGCTGAGGAAAAAGCATCTAAACGAGCCTTTTTTGTTTTCCAAAAGCAAATGGAAAAGGCTTCATAATTGCTTTCGACTGTTAGCCAAAAGAGTTTCTAACTACAACGTTTTCGGGTGGTTCAAGCTACAAGAATACAGGAAACTTCTTAAAATCAAGTCCATTTAATGCTATATTTACCAATAAATAAGCGAAGTATTATGGGGCTGCACAAATTAGAGGTAGATGACTTTTATGATGCTTCGTTCACGCTGTTTGCGGTGCATTGCAGATTAGAAGATTACAGACTAGCTTATCTTCTAAACAAGCGATTAGGCATTAAATTGAGAAGAAAAAATCAAGATATTGATTATAAGTACTTCGCGGCCTCTTATTCAATTTTTGAGTGGGAGGATTGTGAATTAGACGTCACATGGAATTTGGTATCCAACATTTGTAAGAAGGAAGAAAGCATATTACAAAGTTCAGGTTCACTTTTCGGGGGAAGCACAAGCTTTATAAAATCTTATAATTTATTGCCTGAATTAAAAACTGTGGATTACCTGATAAAATTGAGTGATGAGTATCGTAATCTCAACGAAAAAATAATTATCAATACAATCCAGTCAATACCTCAAATAATTACGACCTACAGCGTAGATTTAGAAAAAATAAAATCAAAAGACCATCTAATATTTAACTAATGCTTAGAAAGAAAAAAACTAAAATAGTTGCCACTTTAGGACCAGCTACAAGTACTAAAGAGGTCTTGAAAGGAATGCTTGAAGAAGGCGTAAACGTGTTTAGGATAAATTTCTCACACGCAGATTATAAAGATGTCGAGGAACGGGTTGAAATGATAAGGGGCTTAAATGAAGAATTTGGTTATAACGCTTCTATTTTAGCAGATTTACAAGGCCCAAAACTTAGGGTAGGGGTTATGAAAGGAGAGGTAGTCGTAAACCCGGGCGATGAAATTATTTTTGCTACAGGTGAGCGTTTTGAGGGCACCAAAGAGCGAGTTTATATGACCTATGATAATTTTCCACAAGATGCTAAGCCTGGAGAGCGCGTGCTTCTAGACGATGGAAAATTAATATTTGAAGTCGTTTCTACCGACGGAAAAACCGAGGTGCTTGCCAAGGTTATCCAAGGAGGGCCTTTGAAGTCAAAGAAGGGTGTAAACCTGCCAAATACAAATATATCCCAACCTGCACTCACTGAAAAAGACATAAAGGATGCCATTTTTGCCTGTAGCCTGAATGTGGATTGGATGGCACTATCCTTTGTGAGGCACGCCGAAGATTTGATTCAGTTGGAAGAACTCATTAAAGAACACAGCGAATATAAAATACCAATTGTTGCAAAAATTGAAAAGCCTGAAGCTGTTGAAAATATTGATAAGATTGTTGCCTATTGTGACGGATTGATGGTTGCAAGGGGAGATTTGGGTGTTGAAATACCCGCACAGGAAGTGCCTCTGGTACAAAAGCAATTGGTTTTACGTGCTAAAAAAGCCAGAATCCCAGTCATTATAGCCACCCAAATGATGGAAACCATGATAACTAGTTTAACCCCAACTCGTGCAGAGGTGAACGACGTCGCAAATTCAGTAATGGATGGAGCCGATGCCGTGATGCTTTCTGGAGAGACCTCTGTGGGTAATTATCCGGTTCAGGTTATCAAACAAATGGCAAATATCATTAGAAGTGTAGAGCATTCAGAATTGATTAATGTACCTCAATCACCCCCAACGATAAGAACCAAAAGGTATATAACCAAGTCAATTTGCTATCACGCTGCCAATATGGCTAATGAAATTGATGCCAAGGCCATTTCCACACTAACCAATAGTGGGTACACGGCGTTCCAGATTTCTGCTTGGCGCCCAAGTGCCTATATTTTGGTCTTTACCTCAAACAAACGTATCCTCACCCAACTTAGTTTGCTTTGGGGAGTGGAAGCCTTTTATTACGATAAGTTTGTAAGTACAGATGAGACTATAGAAGACGTTAATGCCATTGCCTGTAAGAAAGGTTACCTTGAAGTTGGTGATATGCTTGTTAGCCTTGCTGCCATGCCTATACAGGATAAAGGGATGGTAAACACCCTTAGAATTTCTGAGATTACCACTTGCAGTTTTTAGTGAAACAATCTAAAACCTGCTGTGAGAATGGGACCAGCAATTCTGCAAATAATTCAAAATGCAAGCTAAAGAGGATTTTGTCAATAAGATTCATTTATTGATTTCTGTAGTAGTTGTTGTTCCTGCTGGGCTTATTTATGGATTTCGACCAGAATTGCTTCTTAATATTTCAGTCCAGACTTTAGATGAGCACAGTTTTCATAAGGCCGTAATGACGTTGTATTTTGGTTTTGCTGGGCTTTGGATTTTAGGAATTTTAAAACATACTTACCTTAGAGCAGCGCTGATTTCAAATGTTATATTCATGTTAGGACTGGCTTCAGGCAGGATACTGAGTATGATATTTGATGGAATGCCAAGCTCAGTCTATGTTTTTGGAACTATTGGGGAGTTGTTGTTGGGATTTTATGGGCTTTGGGTTCTAAATTCCAACGCATATTCGAAAATATCCTAATTTTGCAGAAAACCGTTACCAATTGGTAAAAATAGACAACATAGAACTTCCTGATTTTCCCTTGCTTCTTGCTCCTATGGAAGATGTGAGCGACCCGCCCTTTCGCGCCTTGTGCAAAGAGCAGGGAGCCGATGTCGTTTATACTGAATTCATCTCCAGTGAAGGGCTAATTCGAGACGCTGCTAAAAGCGTCATGAAATTGGATATTTATGAAAAGGAACGGCCAGTAGGCATCCAAATTTTTGGGGCTAATATGGACAGTATGCTCCAGACCATTGATATTGTTGAAAAATCCAATCCGGATATTATCGATATCAATTTTGGTTGCCCAGTAAAAAAAGTGGTTAGTAAAGGTGCTGGTGCTGGCATCTTGAAGGATATTTGCCTAATGGAAAGCCTTACGGCGGAAATGGTAAAACGAACCAATCTACCAGTTACTGTAAAAACCCGGCTTGGTTGGGACCACGATTCCATTAAAATAGTTGAGGTGGCCGAACGATTGCAGGATGTTGGGATTAAGGCGATTTCAATCCACGGTCGAACACGAGCCCAAATGTACAAGGGCGAAGCCGACTGGAAACCAATAGCCGAGGTTAAAAATAATCCTAGAATGCATATTCCTGTCTTTGGTAATGGCGATGTGGATTCCCCAGAAAAGGCTGCTCTCATGCGAGATAGTTATGGTTTGGATGGGGCAATGATTGGCCGTGCCACCATAGGTAACCCGTGGTTTTTTAGACAGGTCAAGCATTTTTTTGAAACAGGAGAACATTTGCCTCCAATTTCTATGGAAGAGCGGGTAGAAGCCGCACGGCGACACTTGGAAATGAGTATTGCTTGGAAAGGAGAGAAATTAGGTGTTTTTGAAACCCGACGTCATTACACCAATTACTTTAAGGGTATTCCCAATTTTAAGGAATATCGTATGAAAATGGTCACGAGTGATGACTCAGCTGATGTTTTTGCTGCGTTTGATGAGGTTTTGGAGCGGTTTGGGGATTATCAATTCGCCTGATTTTTTGCTCGCAAAGTCGCAAAGGGTTTATTCTTCCAAGCTATTGCGTCAAAAATTTTGTTACTTTATTTAAGCTGCCCTATCATCTTTCTGAAGCTATTTTTCGCTTCGCGCCATAGCGATTACAAGATTTTATTTTGGTATTCATCTTCTTGCTTTCGTTTGGGCATGTAAAAAAAATCTTCCAGTATTTAGTCAAATTTTCTTTGCGCCTTCGCGCCCCTGCCTGCCGCAGGCAAGTCTACGTGAAATCAACTTTTAACCAATCTTTTCGATATACGCTGAGAGGCTAATTTGGAGGCTAAAACCCCGAAGGTTATAATCGTTGCCAAAACAATCAAAAAATTAACCATTTGTATTTCTACTGGATAAGGTAAGGATGGTGTAATCATGACCAAATTAAATTGCTGTTGTAGAAATACAATGATGAATCCCAATAATAATCCTATGATTCCCGAAAAAACGGTCATTAAGCTTCCCTGCAAGAAGAAAATCCTGCGGATGTCTTTCGTAGTCGTTCCAAGATTGAACAAGGTGTTAAGTGAGGCTTTTTTATCGAGAATCATCATGATTAATGCGCCAATTACGTTAAATAAGGCAATGATAATGACCAAAGTAAATATGAGATACACAGCAACGTTTTCGGTATTGAGCATTTTAAATAGGGCATCATTGAGCTGATTGCGGTTTTTAACAACAACCCTGTTTCCAAATATGGATTGGAGTTTCTTTACAACAGCGGCCTCATCTGCTTGGGGTTTTAATCTAAATTCAATTGCAGACACCTGATTCTCCTTATAGTTCAACAGGTATTTTGCCATTTTTAGGTCTGAAAACACGAATTCATTATTAAAGGTTTCATTGATATCAAACACACCAATGTTGTAGGCGTTTATGCTGTTAAAGGCACCCCGAACTGATGTGATTTGCCCCTTACCTGGTTTGGGCACGTAGATTTTAAGGCTTTTTGAAAAGTCAAGAACTCCAAAGGATAATTTATTGGCAATGCCACCGCCTGCAACTACCTGGGCCGCATCTTGCTCCAACCAACTTCCGTAATAAACCATGGTGTCCACTTGGGTGACATTTAGGTAATTCTCATCCACACCTTTTAAGGTTACAATTTGGCGTTTATTGTCAAATTCAAGAATGACTTTTTCTTCAATCGTACTTGCATATGCCTTAACCCCGTTTAGCGTTTTCAATGCATTCGAGTCTTCGGCCGTTAATACAAAGGATTTTCCAGATGCGGGGAAGACCTTCAAATCAGGGTCTACAAATGAAGAAAATTCCAGACTGTAACGTTTTAGCCCTGCGAATCCAGAAAGAACGATGAACAAAGCCGCAGCGGCAATCACCGTTCCCGATGCTGCAATCACCGTCATGATATTGATGGCGTTATTGCTACTTTTTGAAAAAAGGTAGCGTTTAGCAATGTAGAGGGAGACGTTCATTTGGAATTAAGCCTCAATTTATGATTTTTTACGTTTTTCCAATTGCTCAACATCTTTAATGGGGTTCTCCTGCCGCTTTAGGGACTTTTCAATGCCTTCTATATATTCTAGAGAATCATCAATAAAGAATTCGAGACTCGGCATGCGTCGTAATTGGTTTTTCGTTCGCTGTGCGAGTTCATGGCGAATAAGAGCGGTATTAGAGCGTATGCCCTGCAATAGTTTTTCGGCTTCTTTGTTTGGAAATATACTGAGATAAACCTTTGCAATCGAAAGGTCGGTGGTAACAGAGACCTTACTCGCAGAAATTATAACACCTCTAAGCCCACCATCCGTCGCCGCCTTTTGCAATACTTCGGCAATGTCCTTTTGCAGGATTCCCCCTATTTTTTTTTGTCTCTGGGTTTCTTCCATAACTTTTAAAAACTAAAACTGGTTTAAAAAAACCGTCGTATTAATAATTGCAAAAGTAGCTGATATTTGGTCAATATCTTATTTTTATGATTCAGGACATTCGCTTTATGAAATTAAGCGTTCAAATAAATCGTCTACCATAAAATTTGAATAACATGCATCTTAATAAGATTGAACACATAGGAATTGCCGTTAAAGATTTGGAAACGTCTAATGAATTGTTCGCGAAACTTTTTGGAAAGCCTCATTATAAGGTTGAGGAGGTAGAAAGCGAAGGTGTAAAAACCTCATTTTTTGAGTCTGGCCCCAATAAAATTGAATTATTACAGGCCACTAATCCTGATAGTCCGATTGCTAAATTCATCGAAAAAAAAGGGGAGGGTATACACCATATCGCCTTCGCAGTTGATAACATTCAGGCCGAAATCCAGCGTTTGACAGAGGCGGGCTTTGAATTGATTCATAAATCTCCAAAAAAAGGCGCCGATGATAAACTAATTGCGTTTCTGCATCCAAAAAGCACGAACGGCGTTTTGATTGAGCTTTGTCAGGATGCAGAATAATGGCTTAGTTAAGCTCTTAAAGTTTGTTCTAATTTAAAATTAGTATTAGATTTGCGGACTGTTTTTAATTTTAAAACACTGGTTCCATAGTCCCGATAATTACCGGGATTGGTTACAGCACCTGACTCTCCCGATAGTTATCGGGACAGGTGGTCAAGATTGAGGATAAAGTTTTGAAATAAGATTAATAGGTCCCATAGCTCAGTTGGTTAGAGCACCTGACTCTCCCGATAGTTATCGGGACAGGTGGTCAAGATTGAGGATAAAGTTTTGAAATAAGATTAATAGGTCCCATAGCTCAGTTGGTTAGAGCACCTGACTCATAATCAGGTGGTCCTTGGTTCGAGCCCAAGTGGGACCACAAAAGCCCTGCAAATGCAGGGTTTTCTATTATGGGTCATTGCTGCTACATCATTTTCAGTCCTTCAAAGAACAGGTATTATGTTGGTGCTTGTAAGGACTTTACTTCACGTTTGAATAAACACAACGCAGGTGAATATGGAAAATCTACCTATACCACTTTTACTGCCGACTGGGAGCCGTATCTATCAATTGATGCTGATGATTTCTCCCATGCAAGGCGTCTTGAGTTAAAAATAAAGAAAATGAAGAGCAGAGTTTACATTAAAAATCTGAAAAAATATCCCGAAATGGTCGAGCGTATAAAAAATAAGTGTCGCACCTGACTCTCCCGATAACTATCGGGACAGGTGGTCCTTGGTTCGAGCCCAAGTGGGACCACAAAAATCTTCCTCGAAAGGGAAGATTTTTTTATATCACGCCGGGCGAGAAGCCTGTGCCGAACCGAGGTAAACTCAAGCATGACTGCAAATTTTCCACTAAACATCAATTTTTTGAAGGTATTACAGTAAGATTTTATCGTTAAGTACGTACCCTGTCTTTCAACTTTGTTCGAGATAAGTTTATATGGACCAAGCTTCTTTTAATAATAAATCATCGGCCTTAAAAGTTGGTTTTTTATCAATAGTTTCAATTTTAAGTGATTTGAATTGGCTTTTTTTTAACCTTTTCTGTTCTTCGGTAAATACTTAAATTGAAGGCCTACCTTTTGACATAATTAAAAAAGAGCGAAACATTATTTTTTTAAACATGAAAAAAATACAGACTTGGGTTGCATTTATTTTCATTCTATCAACTTTCTCATTGTACGCGCAAGAACCAAAGGTTTTTTCTCCAGAATCAGTAAAAATGTCTAGCGACAGTTTGTCTAAGATGGAAAATTACCTTCATGGGCTAGTGGATGAGAATCGACTTGCAGGAATACAGACCGCAATTATTAAAAATAATCAACTCATTTATTTTAACAGCTATGGGTATTCGGATATCGCAAACAAACAGAGATTAGATGAGAAGAGTATCTTCAGAATTTTTTCCATGACTAAACCTATTGTCTCTGTTGCACTAATGCAACAATACGAACAGGGAAAATTTAAACTTAATGACTCTTTGAGTAAGTATATTCCAGAGTTTCGCGAATCATTTATTTATGGAGACTCTGTAAACACCATAAGCAAAAATCCTATCAAAATTGTCGACCTATTAACACATACTTCAGGAATTAATTACGGAAGGGGAATGGATGAGGGCTTGAATGCGTATTATCAAAAAGCTGATTTATGGAATTCAAAAGACAATAAAGAATTCGCTGACAAATTGAGTAAAGTTCCACTTCAGTTTGAGCCAGGAACCGATTGGGCTTACGGCATGTCTACCAATCTAGTAGGACATTTAGTGGAGATTTTTTCAGGGATGAACCTTAGGGACTATTTAAATAAATTCATTTTTCAGCCTTTAGAAATGAAAAGTACATTTTTACATTTACCCAAAGACCGAATTGATGATTTTACAGTTGGTTATCGATGGAATTCTGAAGAAGAACAGTTAATGGAATTTGAACGCCCTCAGCAGAGCAGATTTCTTAGAGAAACAGAGTTGTACAATGGTGGCGGTGGCCTGCTTTCTACAACAATGGACTATTCAAACTTTTGCAGGATGCTACTTAACGGTGGAAAATTTAAGAATTATAGAATCATCAAAAAAGAAACTTTAGATTTAATGTTCAAAGACCACTTAGTCGAAGTAAGAAAGTATCAGGAAAGATTGAGGTTACCAATAGGAGAGGCAGGTTTTGGACTAGGCTTTGCTATAAAGGGAGAAAGCAGTAACAAACTAGAAAATGTTTTTGGTTGGGGCGGTGCGGTAGGCACTTATTTTAGAGTTGATACGGATAATGATTTAGCCTACATTTTAATGATTCAGCTTTCACCATATAGGCATTTAAGACTCAGGGAAAGGTTTCAAGAATTCGTTAATTCAGCAATAATTTCAGATGAATGATTCGATTTTGGCAATAAATTGTAAATGCCTAACCTTGATATAAATCATACAACTCCATATCCAAAGGCTTTTCCCCGGGAGGCGTATATTCCTTATGAAGAGTAGCTGTCCATTTAAAACCATTAGAAACTGCAACTTTAATGCTAGGGTAGTTTTCCTTATGGGCAATAATAATCAAATGTTCCAATTTCAAAATATTAAAGGCATGAGGGATTAAGTTTTTAATCGCCTTGCTCATTAATTGTTGCCCTTTAAAGGAATAATCTAGGCAATAAGCTAATTCGCCACGTTTTTCATTCCAATCGAGATTCTTAATATAAATGAGACCAGCCAGCTTTTTAGTCCCTATTTGTTTTATGGTATAAAGAAATTCGGTTTTGTTTTCAAAAGCCTTGAATTTTCGTTCAACAAACAATTGGGACAATGATGGGGTTAGGTTCTGTTCTAAGGTTTTTGGAAAGTAGCGTTTTAATCGCTTTTCATTTGTGACGACGAAATCACAGATTTTCCAAGCATCACCAAGATGAATGGGACTTATTTCAAACCCTTCGAAGGCAATAGACATGGAATTTCCGATTTAGAATTGATTGGGATTCGATTTGAAAGCTTGAACTGCATCTAAGTTGTCATAAACGCCTTCTTTTTCTAACAGTTTGACTGTTGCCAACGAAGATGCGGTTACGCTCAACGGTAAGACCAAAATAATCCCAATAATCGGAATTAATAAAAATCCAATAAAAATAATCCCGTTTCCTACAGCGACCCCGCGATAATTTCTTGCAAATCTGATGCTTTCCCTATAACTAAAATGACGTTCTAAGGTATAATCCATGTTACCGAAACCAGCGTAGTAGGCCTGAACCAAAAACAGTAAAACGGTTGAAAAAATATTGACTACAGGAATAAATTTCAGTAATAAAATCGGGATGGTGATTAAAAGCTCCTTCACCAAATTTCGAAGATTGATTTTAATGCCTCGCCATAATTGTGATGAATTTGATGTCTTTCGAAACTGAATGCGATTATTACCTATAAGGTAGGCTTCAATCTTTTCAGATACCGGACTCATGAATGGTGCGGATAGCGCCATGATGATATGCTTGTACAAAATCAATCCAATAGCCAAAATGATAATGCCCCCAATTATACTTGAAACATAGGTAAAGGTATCTTTTCCCCAATCCCAAATCCAAATTCTTGCAACAAATCGACCGATATTATCTGACCAACCATAGGCAGCAACCGCAATGAGTATCGCGGTTATAAAACTTATGAGCATTGGTATGGCAAAGTATTGCCATAGTTTTAGTTTAGACATTAAACTAAAAACCCCAGAGTACGCTTGTATGCCCTTAAATATATCTTTCATTTAAGTTGCTAATATCAATAAAATGTATGATTTAGGTTTTTCAAATGATTTTTCTACCCTGATTACTTAATTGGTTACTATTAAACTTGTTTTAATCGCTGTAGGATTTGACCGCATCAATAAATGCTCTCGCATTCTCTACTGGGATGTCCGGTAAGATACCGTGGCCAAGGTTAACAATGTACTTGTCCTTGCCAAATTCATCAATCATCTGGTGCACCATTTTCTTTATTTCGGAAGGAGGACTGTATAATCTGGTTGGATCAAAATTTCCTTGAAGGGTAATATTTCCGCCGGTGAGATAGCGTGCATTTTTGGCAGAACAGGTCCAGTCTACACCAAGCGCTGAAGCACCCGATTTTGCCATGTCATTTAGTGCGAACCAACACCCTTTTCCAAATGCGATTACTGGGGCATCGTCTTTAAGAGCATCAATAATTTGTTGAATATATTGCCAAGAAAACTCCTGATAATCAATAGGTGATAACATCCCGCCCCACGAATCAAAAACCTGAACAGCGTTACAACCCGCACTGATTTTTTCTTTTAAATAGGCTATGGTGGTGTCTGTAATTTTTTGAAGGAGTTGATGGGCGGCAATAGGGTTTGTAAAACAGAATTTTTTGGCTTTGTCAAAATTTTTGCTACCCTGCCCTTGTACGCAATAACACAAAATAGTCCATGGGGAACCTGCAAAACCAATGAGTGGAATTTCGTCATTTAGTTTTTCCTTTGTCGCGGTTATGGCTTGATAGACGTAGTTAAGACTTTGTTTGACGTCAGGAACTATAACGTTGTCCACATCCTTTTGGGAACGCACAGGATTTGGTAAATAGGGGCCAAAGTTGGGCTTCATCTGCACCTCGATGTCCATGGCCTGTGGGATGACCAGAATATCACTAAATAAAATCGCGGCATCCATACCAAATCTTCGGATGGGCTGTACAGTAATCTCACTGGCGAGTTCTGGAGTTTGACATCGGGTAAAGAAATCGTACTTGGCCTTGATTTCCATAAATTCAGGAAGATATCGTCCAGCTTGACGCATCATCCAAACGGGTGGACGTTCAACAGTTTCTCCTTTTAAAGCTCTTAGGAAAAGGTCGTTTTTGAGCATTATAATGGGTATTTGCTTTTAGCCTTTGGCTTTTTGCGATAACATCAAAATGTAGTTAAAGACCAGGCTAAATTAAACTATTTTTTATTCTGTTAATGAGGGCGTTTATCATTTTACCCTCTGTTTTTATCAATTCGAATTCCTTAAGGAGTTTTTCCTTTTCTAAAAAGCCTAATTCTTGCGCAATAATTAATTGCGTTTCAACTTCAAAAAGTGAGCCCATTGCGATTTCAAGAAATCGCTTAAACTCTGTTTCACTACTTCTGCTACAGCCCTCTGCAATATTAGATGGAATTGAAATTGCAGCTCTTGTAATCTGACTTCGAAGACCAAATTTTTCTTCTGATGGTAACTTCTCAGATATTAAGTAAATAGATTTAACTATTTCAATACCGTTTTTCCAAATTTCAAGTTGTCTAAAATTTCTCATCAACAATCTTCAAAGAGAATTACAATTTTGCATTTTCGCTAAAGGCTAAAGGCTAAAGGCTAAAGGCTAAAGGCTAAAGGCCATCAAAATACGCATTAACCAATCGAACTACCCCATCAACACTAGGCATCTTTGCCACCCGCACGTCTTGAAAATGTCGGCTCGCTTCTTTTGCGGTGGTTTCACCTATACAAAAAGCAATCATATCATCACCAACAACGTTTTCCTGCTTGAAACTCTGTACCGTTGACGGGCTGTAAAACATCACCCCTTTTACCGTCTCAGGTATTTTTACTGGGCTATATTTGGTTTCGTATGATACGACTTCCGTCAAATCTATATTGTTTTCTTCAAGCACATCGGGGAGTTCGTCCAATCTCATATTGCTACAGAAATAGGTCACTTCTGTACCGTCAATAAATTCAACTAAATAATCAGCAAGTTGCCTAGCGGAATTTTCCACGTGTTTTACCTTACCAATTTTGCGTTCTACCATACGCTTTGTCCTTCTTCCCACGCAATAGATATTTTCGAATTTTAAATCTTCTGAGGAAAAATTATTCAATAAGGCCTCAACTGCATTTTTACTAGTAATTATGACGTTTTTGGGATTAGGTTGTAAAACAGTTGGTGAAATTCGGTTTAAACTGATTTTTATAAAATCGGCAGTTTCAGCAATAACATTCTTGTGAAACTTCTGCTTTTGCTCGTCGGTTAAATTTTTGGTAGAAAAGATATTTGCAGGCTTGGCCTCCAACTTCATTTTGTCCATCAATCGTTTGCCACCGTGTTCAATTATATAATTGGCACAAAATCTGGCCAAATCATCCTTTGCGGCTAAAGTCCAAGTGCGCTCTATTTCAATTTTCTTGGTTCCGTCAAGACTCAAAAGTACGCCATGAAAGTTCACTTCGTCGTCTTTGATGTAGGCGTGTGCGCCAATTGGAGCAGAACATCCACCTTCGAGATGATGAAGAAAATCACGTTCAATTTTGGTGCAAATTTCAGTCTCCTTATCGTTTATCTCTTCACAAATAATTTTAAGTTCACTATTAGCTTCAAGAGCTGTTACCATTATAGCACCTTGACCTGGAGCAGGAACCATCCAATCAAGATTGAAACTCTCTTCTGGTCGCATTTGCAATCGGCCGAGGCCTGCAGCGGCGAAAATAGCGCCGTTCCAGTCATTATCTTCCAGTTTTTTTAGTCGCGAGTTGACGTTTCCGCGTAAGCCAACAACAGTGTGGGTGGGGTAGCGATTTAGCCATTGGGCTCTACGGCGCAAGCTTCCTGTGGCGATTACACCTTCGCGTTGCGATAAAAACTCTTCATTATTTTTGAATACCAGACAATCTCTATGATTCCCTCGCTTGATGGTCGCTGCTTGAACAATGCCTTTAGGTAAAACCGTTGGCACGTCTTTTAGGGAATGTACCGCCAAATCGATATCGCCGTTGAGCATGGCAATATCTAAGGTTTTGGTGAATACGCCCGTAATGCCCAATTCATAAATGGGTTTATCCAAAACAATATCCCCGGTTGATTTTATCGGTATTAATTGGGTTTGATGCCCTAAATCTTCCAAAAGATTTTGAACAACTTTGGCTTGGTACATGGCGAGTTCGCTTTCGCGTGTACCAATTCTTATAGGTTTAGGCATTTTCTGAAATAGTTTCGAGCTGAAACACTTTTTTGATGAGTTCTAAGCTGTCTTCTGTAGAAACGTCATCACTTTTAAGGTGGTGAGCGAAGTGATTTGTGATTTTTTGAACGATGTTATTACTTATAAGCTCGGCTTGCGCTTCGTTGAAATCACTCATCTTTTTACGTTGAGTGTCCATTTCTAAGGCGGCAAAATTGGTGAGTTTATGCTTTAAGGCCTTAATGGTCGGCGCAAATTTTCGAGTTGAACGCCATGCGTCAAATTCAGATTTGACCTCCTCAATAATAGCCTCAGCGTCAGGGATAAATTTTTTACGGCGCTCTAAGGTCTCATCGGTCATTTTCGCTAAATCATCGAGATGTACCAAATTTATATTCGAAAATTCAGCAGTGGTGACATTAACGTTTTTTGGGATTGAAAGGTCTAAAATCAACAAATCATTTTCAGGCGATATCATTTCGTTGTTGACTGTTGGTTCTTGCGCACCTGTAGCTACAATTAGAATATCAGTAGTTTTGATTTCGTCTTTAAGATTATCGTAATCCTTGACATTCACATTAAATTTTCCTGCAACTTCTTCGGCTTTATCTTTCGTTCGATTGACTAAGCTGATATGCTCGTTTTTGGTGTGTTTAATAAGATTTTCACAGGTATTACGGCCTATTTTTCCAGTACCGAACAGTAAAATGTTCTTTGCTGAAACGTTTTCAACATTGTTCAAGATATATTGAACTGAGGCAAAAGAGACTGAAGTTGCTCCAGAAGAAATTTCAGTTTCGTTCTTTATTCGTTTTGATGCTTGAATCACCGCATTGACCAAGCGCTCCATAAATGGATTGAAGAGACCATACTGTTTGGATAGTCTGGCGCTGAATTTTAACTGACCTATGATTTCAAAATCCCCGAGTATTTGACTGTCTAGTCCTGAACCTACTCTAAAGATGTGGGAGACCGCATCATTGTTTTTATAGATGTAAGCTACTTTTTGAAATTCCTCAACCGTGCCTTTAGTATTGTCACAAAGCAATTGAATTAGTTGAAAAGGATGCTCTGCGAAGCCATAAATTTCGGTACGATTACAAGTAGAGGTTAAGAGTAGACTCTCGATACCATTTTTTTTGGCCTGATTTAAAACGGCTGTTTTTGAATTTTCATCAAGACTAAAATGACCACGTGTTTCAGCATCGGCTTTTTTGTAACTTAAACCGATGGCATAAAACGACTTGCCTTTTGACATATTGAAATCCTGCATTATGGCCTTTACAATTCTGACTTTACACTTCAATTTCTTTATTTACCTACCTTTCTTGGAGGTCGAAATTATCGAAGTAATTTCGGTTGAGCTGTGGTCAGAAATTTCCTGTGCAAAAATAAGAGGCAGTCATTACAAAAAACAACGATAGACGAACAATTAATATCGTTAGTGGTTTTTATGAGCCAGTATTTTTAAATATTTTATTTTTGCAGTGTTTATGCACCTTTAAAAGCCTTTAGTTTAGAATGAATCTAAATAACAACAGTTCAAAACTTAATATTTCGGATGAAAAAAACAACGTTAGAGGTTCTTTTCAGGAAACGAAAATTGAGAATGGTTTTATTGTTCTTACTTACAATAACCAAAGCCCTGCTAATCAAACCGTAAAACGCAATATTGAAAGTAATTTTATCCAGTTTCATTTTTGTTCAAGCGGCAGTACCGACTTTGTATTCAACAATGGCAATTATAGGCTGAGCCTTTCAGCCGAAAACTCACTCCTGCTCTATAATCCACAGCGGGAATTACCGATTCATCTTGAAGCTGAAAGTCATTGCCAATTGGTCACTATTTTGATTTCGATAAAAAAATTTCACGGGCTTTTTTCCCAGGAAGCAGATTACATCACATTTCTGAGTGACGATAATAAGGACAAAAAATATTACAAGGACGGAAAAATAAACCCCTCAATGTCAATTGTTCTCAACCAGATGCTGAACTACAGCTTGAATAACGCTATCCAAAATCTATATTTTC
>JBCCOJ010000003.1:0-41340 GCA_039025415.1 Bacteroidota bacterium
GTATCTTCAATATGTTGCCGCAAGCGCCAGAAGCCGATTGTTTGCGGGGCCGCAAAACGATTGATCAGGGCGTCTTGCTCAAGGTCAGTAGGAAGAGCGAGCGAGAAAATCGTAAGAGTCCTTAAAACTATTTACGACCCAGAAATCCCAGTAGACATCTACGAATTGGGATTGATTTATGATGTCTTTGTCAATGAAGATTATGATGTGAAGATTTTAATGACACTAACTACTCCTAATTGCCCAGTTGCCGAAACGCTTCCGCTTGAAGTTGAGGAAAAGGTAAAATCTCTAAATGATGTTAAGGATGCTGAAGTTGAAATTACCTTTGACCCGCCTTGGAGTCAGGATTTGATGAGTGAAGAGGCGAAATTAGAGTTGGGGATGCTGTAAATTTCAACGGTTATTATGGAAAACGAAATTGTAAATCGGGTCGCACTTAGTAAATTAATGGTGGTTGATTTGGAGGATTATTATCCTGAGGGTGAAAGGGTATTGTTCGACATAAAAGATTGGCTCTACGAAGGCTTTGTTCTTAGGGAAAAAGATTTTAGACAAAAAGTCAAAGACTATGATTGGTCCAAACATGAAAATCAATTTATTGCCTTGCAATGCTCAAGCGATGCAATTGTTCCGGTTTGGGCTTACATGCTCATAACAATAGCATTGGAAACTTATGCTAGAAAGGTAATTTTGGGCAGTCTGGAAGATTTAGAAACGTCCCTATATCAAGATATTATAAATGAACTTGACGCTTCACCTTATCAAGATAAACCACTTATCATCAAAGGCTGTGCCCATAAACCCGTTCCGCCGAATGCTTATTTACTCCTAACAAAAAAGTTAAAGCCTGTAGCAAAGTCAATTATGTACGGTGAGGCCTGCTCTTCTGTTCCTCTCTATAAAAGGAAAAAATAATTGTGATGACATATTTTACGATTTCCGATGATATGGAAATTTGTAATCATGTATAGACTAACAATTATCCTAGTAGTTTTATCACTCAATCAACTATGGGCCCAAGATGGAGGTTCATTTTTAGAAACGATTAGTGTTTCTGCTAAAGCTGGTTTTAATATTAACACACATTCTGGAGACGTAGGTGAAAATGTATCTCCAAAGTTTGATTTTCATGTCGGTGGCTTCGCCCAATCTCAAATTTCAGAACAGTGGGGGGTTACGGGAGAGCTTTTATATTCTCGTGAAGGTTATAGAGTGCCAGATGACGATTTTGTTATTTCTTTGGGTTTCTTAAATGTAAGTGCTTTAGCAAATTATTCGATTAATGAAGACCTCACCTTAGATTTTGGTGCCTTGCTAGCTGTTAAATTAAATGAATCCACAAAATTAGAGGATAATAAAAGGAATACGAACAGGTACAAACCTTTGCGCCCAGGAATTCTAGCTGGTTCATCTTACAACATTAACGAAAAATTCACCGCTCAGGGACGATTGATATTTAAGCCCACCGATTTAATTCGTGACGATGCAGGTGATAATGAGGGAACCACGTCATGGTTGCTTCAATTTTCCGTAGCATACACAATATTTTAGAAAGTCTTTAAAAGTAAATTTTACACAGTTATGAAATTCTAAAAGTTGGAGGGTATAAAAATCCAACTTACATTTGTCTGCAAAAATTTGATTTATCAATTATTAAATTTAGTAGATATGATAAAAAAGTACTTGCTTTTAGTGTTCGTTTTGGTACTTACCATAACGATAGGTTATTCACAAACTAAGGAAGAATTAACCGCTTTAAAGAAAGAACGACAGACAGCTGCAGATGCTGCACAAAAATCTGCAGATTCAATTCAATCTCTTATTGATGCACTTCCTGGTTGGCGAGTTGGTGCCTTTGGCACAGTAGGAGGAAGCCTCTCTGAGTTTAGCAATTGGTACGCTCAAGGTGTGCCAAATAATTCAGCTGGTAATATAGGTATTACCGTTAATGCTTTTGCAGATTTAATTGAAGAAAAATTCTTTTGGAGAAACGCCTTGACTACAAATCTAAATTGGGTAAAATTAGATGATAAGGATGATCCAACTGACAATGATAATTTTGAACCAACTACAGATGTTTTCAATCTATCCTCTCTTTATGGAAGAAATTTGAGTAAAAAATTAGCGGCATCTGCCTTGTTGGAATATCGTACAACCCTTCTAGACAACTTCAATGACCCGGGTTATCTTGACGTTGGTGTAGGTTTTACTTGGACGCCAGTAGAAAATTTGGTGGTTGTGGTGCATCCACTCAACTATAACTTTGTATTTGCAGAAAACGACGCTGTTTATGAATCCTCTCTTGGTGCCAAAATCGTTGCAGATTATACCAGAAGAATCGGTAAAATAAACTTCAAGACCAATCTTTCGGCGTTTCAAAGCTATGAAAGTAGTGACTTGTCCAATTTCACATGGACGAATTCTTTCAGTTATACCATTTGGAAAAACTTTGGTATCGGTTTCGATTTTGCTCTTAGAAGTAACAAGCAAGAAGCATTGGATTTTGCCTTATCGCAATTACCTGAAGGTTTTGAAGGTGAAACACCTAATTTTGACAATGTAGATAATGACTTACAGAGCTACTATACCATTGGTGTGAGTTATAAGTTCTAAACCAAAAAATTTACAAGCATAAAGCCATTTTGATTTTTCAGAATGGCTTTTTTATACCGAAACCTGAAACTAATTTGGATTTCATTCTAAGACTCTTCTGAATAATCCGGATATAAAAAATGATTATAAGGAAAACGTGTAACGTGAATCTCTCGCACTTCATCATACACGCGTTTTCTAAAAGTGTCAAGATTTTCTTTGTTCAATGCTGAAATAAACAAGGCGTTATAGCCAACACGACTCATCCAAGTCGCTTTCCAATCCGCCAGAGTGTAGTGTTCTGTGGTTTTTTCGGTTACCAAATCGTCTTCTTCAATAGTTTCGGCAGAATAGGCATCGATTTTATTGAACACCATAATCGTAGGTTTATCTGCGCTATTGATTTCACCAAGAATTTTATTTACAGATTCGATATGTTCTTCGAAATTACGATGAGAAATATCAACGACATGAAGTAATAAATCTGCTTCGCGCACTTCATCAAGGGTACTTTTGAATGATTCAACCAATTGGGTTGGTAGCTTTCTAATAAATCCTACTGTATCAGTAAGTAAAAAGGGCAAATTTTGAATTACCACTTTTCTAACCGTAGTGTCCAAGGTGGCAAAGAGTTTGTTTTCTGCGAACACGTCACTTTTGCTAATCACGTTCATCAAAGTGGATTTTCCTACGTTTGTATAACCCACCAATGCCACGCGTACCATTTTACCACGGTTACCGCGTTGCACCTCCATCTGCTTGTCGATTTTTTCAATTTTTGATTTCAAAAGTGAAATTCGGTCCCGTACAATTCGCCTATCCGTTTCAATTTCCGTCTCACCAGGTCCGCGCATGCCAATACCCCCACGTTGTCTTTCTAGGTGGGTCCACATACCCTTTAATCTTGGTAAAAGATACTCAAATTGAGCAAGTTCTACTTGAGTTCTGGCATAACTGGTTTTAGCGCGTTGGGCGAAAATATCAAGTATCAGGTTGGTTCGGTCGAGGACTTTGCATTTAAGAATCTTACTGATATTTTGTTCTTGTGCCGCTGAAAGTTCATCATCAAAAATGGCGGTACCGACATCATTTTCGTCAATAAAATTCTGAACTTGCTCCATTTTACCAGCACCAATAAAAGTCTTGGGATTGGGCTGATCAATTTTTTGGGTAAATCGTTTTAAAACCTCTCCACCTGCGGTATAAGTTAAAAATTCAAGTTCGTCGAGGTATTCTTTTGAGCGTTCTTCGTTTTGATTTTGGGTGACAATTCCTATAAGAACTGTTTTTTCTAGCTCAACATCTTTTTTTTCTATCATAAAATTTAATATCACACAAATTTAAGCAATTGATAGTTTTGAATTGTCTGATAACGCTTAATTTGCTGATGTAATTAGCCATCTCAAATGAAGTACACTATTGCATTTTACAATTTAGAGAATCTATTCGATTATCGAAATGATATCAAAACGCTCGATGATGACTTCCTGCCGAATGCCGAAAAGCAGTGGACTAAACGACGCTATTACAGAAAAATAGAACGTGTTAGTCGTGTAATTTCCCAAATCGGTAAATCCTCCCATGAGACTTCACCCGTGATTGTTGGTCTTGCCGAGGTAGAAAACAAAAAGGTGCTTCATGATTTGGTTAATAGTAAATACTTAAAACAAGAAAATTATCGTTACGTCCATTTTAGCTCATTGGATGAGCGCGGTATAGATGTTGCTTTGCTTTATAATCCCGAAATTTTTTGTTTAGAAAAGTCAGAATCCCATAAAATCAAATTATTAGACGAAAATGGGAAAAATGATTACACGAGAGATATATTATCCGTAAGGGGAATAATGAATTCAGAGCCCATTTGTTTTATTGTAAATCATTGGCCGTCCCGCCGAGAGGGGATACCGATTTCTGAGCCTAAGAGGCTTATTGCTGCCGAAAAGAACAAAGAGATTATAAATCATGTGTTACAAGAAGAGCCCAATACCAAGGTGATGGTAATGGGAGACTTCAATGACAATCCTTACAATGCAAGTTTAAAATTTTTAGAAAAGGAACTTCAACTTTTTAATCCCATGGCAACTTTACTTTCTTACACGAAAGGGAGTTTGAACTATCGGGGGAAATGGCATCTTTTTGATCAAATTCTTTTTTCAACCAACTTCTTTAATACGGAAACTGATAAATTACAATTTGATGGAGCTAACATTTTTGATGCCCCATTCTTGAAGTATGACAAAGGACGCTTTAAAGGGCAACCCGTTAGAACTTACGTTGGAGACAAATACAAAAATGGATACAGTGACCACTTTCCAGTTTATGTAATTTTAACACTTTAAAATGCGCAGATTAACTGGTTTTTTTCGTTTTAACGATTATTATGACATTTAATCTATTATAACAATGTTAAGCATACGTTAATAACCATTTTTTTTATCTTCGATTTCCTGTTGTAAAATATAAAATGACATTGATACTGCGAGCAATTTTTAGATATACTTAAGAGTAGTCATTTAAGTTGTTAATAGCCAAAGATGTAGTCATCAATTAAAATTCTCCCTCATGAAAAAAACTACGTTTCAGCTAGTTCTTTTAGTTTTCCTTTTTACGAATTTTTTGAACGCCCAAATTGTTGACTTTCCATATTCAGAGGATTTCGAGTCGGGTGATGGTGGATGGGTCGTTGATAACGGTTCAGCGGGAACCTGGGCATTGGGCGAACCAGTCAATGATGTTATCAATGGCGCAGACTCAGGAGTTAATGCCTGGGTTACCAATTTAACGGGTGATTATAATAGTAATGACAACTCATCGGTTACCAGTCCGATTTTTGATTTCTCTTCGCTTTCAGCACCTTCTATTGAACTTAGCATTTGGTGGAATTCAGAATTCAGCTGGGATGGTGCTGTTTTACAGTCATCTATAGATGGTGGTGCCACTTGGCAAAATGTTGGAAATTTAGATGACCCAAATAACTGGTATAACGATGATACCATTGCAGGAGACCCGGGAGGACAGCCAATCGGTTGGTCTGGACGTGGTACAGCAAATGGCTCTCAGGGTTGGGTCATTGCCAGAAATGCCCTAAGCGGTCTTGCTGGGGAATCAAATGTGCAATTAAGAATTGCTTTTGGTTCTGACGGTAGTGTGGTGGATGAAGGTTTCGCATTTGATTCTATCAATATTTTCGAAGTGTTATGTCCAGAGCCCAATAATATAAGTATAGATCAGGTAACAGAAAATTCGGCAGAAATTAATTGGTCTGCAGGCGGCACAGAAACAGTCTGGGAAATCGCCGTACAAACAGCTGGAACAGGAATACCAAGCGGTGCAGGGGAATCTACCAGCTCAAATAATCCCTATGAAGCACTTAATTTAGATCCAAGCACTGCATATGAATTCTATTTAAGAAGTGATTGTGGTGCCGGTGAATTTAGCGCATGGGTAGGCCCATTTAATTTTACAACATTAAATACACCACCTCCATCTCCAGTAGGTGTTACGTGTTCAAACGGTTCATCATCCTTTATTTTTACTGAAGATTTTGAGCAAGACCCACCCTCGGGATGGACAGGTACAAGTTTTACGGGTTCAGATGGGGATTGGGATATTACAGAGGCAGATACTAATTCTGGCGGTACGGGGCCATCAGTGGCTTTTGATGGCGGCACAGGAATGCATTTGGAGTATGAGGCTTCTGGTAATGCAACCGATATTGCTTCAGCCATTAGCCCGGCAATTGACCTATCAACCGCATTGGATGGTGCTGAGCTTTCATTTTTTATGCACGCTTTTGGAGACGCTATTGGCACTTTGAATGTTGGGGTTTCGAATTCAGCTACCGGACCTTTCACCAATCTTTTCACATGGGTAGGAAATTTACAGATAACCGAAGACGAGGCATGGGTGCCAATTGGAATTAATTTGGATGCCTATCTAGGTCAAGTGATTTATCTTGAAT
This sequence comes from Bacteroidota bacterium, assembly GCA_039025415.1. GTDB lineage: Bacteria > Bacteroidota > Bacteroidia > Flavobacteriales > Flavobacteriaceae > Psychroserpens. Next base: position 6,557 of record JBCCOJ010000003.1, read on the forward strand.
TTAGTTACGGTGGAGCTGGTAACGATTTTACTGGCGACATGTCAATTGACCAAATACGAGTGGAATCTTGTGGAGAGTTTTGTATACCGCCAAATACTATTACTGCCGCAAATATTACTGGTACGACCGCAGATATATCTTGGACGGGAAATAATGGAGAGACCTCTTGGGAGTACGTGCTTTCCCCAGCTGGTACCGGTGAGCCAACAGGACCTGGGACGACAATCGGAACCTCTACCGTTTCTTTAGCAGATTTGGAATTTGAAACCGCATACGAGTTTTGGGTTAGGGCAGACTGTGGCAATGGTGAATTTAGTGTTTGGTCAGGGCCTTTCAATTTTACGACCACTATTCAAATTGTATTTGATATAGATTGTTCGGTTGGCCCATTGAATAATTCTCTTTGTTATGGAAATAATGATACCGAGATATTCAGTTTTACAAGTTCAGATGGCTCTTCTTTGAACCTAACCTTTGATTCTGGTGAGATTGAAGGTGCACCTTTTGATTTTCTAGTTGTTTTTGATTCTGATGGTGTTACGGAACTTTACAATGACGAAGGTAACGATGGTGATATTTCAGGACTTACCTTTCAATCCACGGGTGATACCATATTTTTCCAGATTCAATCTGATGGCTCCGTTAGCTGTGAGTCGGGAAGTACTTGTTGTTCTAGTGGTATAGATTATACTGTTTCTTGCGCAACTTGCAACCCTCCAATATTTACCTCGAGCGTAGTCAGTGATTGTTTAAATCTACCTCAGTTCTTTGTTGATGTTGATTTGACTAATTTAGGTTCTGCAAACTCCGTTACATTAACCGATAATCAAGGAGGTACCCCCCAGAATACTACGACGATAGGTCAATTTACTTTTGGGCCTTATGCCAATGGTACACAAGTCGAAATTACAGTTGCAAATGATGATGATGTTAATTGTACTATCAATTCCGAGCTTCTTACCCAAGAGTTTTGTCTTGAAAATACGGTTGACTGTTCCAGCGGTCCTCTAAACGCCTCCTATTGTTACGATAATAATGATCCAAACGTGTTTTCATTTACAAGCAGTGATGGATCTCCACTCAATTTGACCTTTAATTCAGGAGTGATTGAAGGAGCACCATTTGACTTTTTGGTTGTTTTGGATTCCGATGGTGTTACAGAAATTTACAATGATGAGGGTAATGATGGAAATCTCGCAGGTCTGACCTTTCAATCAACAGGAGACACTATATTTTTTCAAATCACCTCCGATGGCTCTGTAAGCTGCCAATCTAGTGGAGGAGATTTATCAAACGGCATTGACTATACGGTCTCTTGTGCAACTTGTATTAATCCTGCTGCCACTTTTCAGGTAATAGATGATTGTGATAATGGCGACCAATTTTTGATTGATGTTAATGTAACTTCATTAGGAGATGCTACTTCATTAACAATTTCCAATAATATTGATGCAACAACGCTTCCAGTAACAGCTGTCGGGACTTACCAAATCGGACCTTTCCCATTTTTAGTTGATGTTATTGTCACTATAAGTAATGATCAGGATGTTAACTGTGTGATTAATAGTAGTCCAATTCAATTATTGGCCTGCCCTCCAGAAAATGACAATCCCTGCGATGCTACAGTTGCAGTTGTTAATGAAGATGATTCATGTAATTTAGTGACTCCTGGAACAATTATAGAAGCTACACCATCTGGTGTACCAGCAGGAAGCTGTACTGGGAATCCAGATGATGACGTATGGTTTCAATTTGTTGCTGCGGCTGAGGTGCAATTAATTTCTTTAATAAATGACACCGGTGGTTTTGGTCTAAATCACGCCATTTATGAAGGCACTTGTGATGGTTTAGTCGAATTGGAGTGTACGCCTGGAACGGCTAGCATTAGTCCGCAGCTAACTATTGGGGAAACTTATTTTATTAGAGTATTCTCAAATGGTAGCGATTCAGAAACTAACACCTTTGATTTATGTATAAAAGAAGCGCCTACTAACATTATCTGTGAGAATGCTGAGAATTTCTGTTCAGATGGTGGGGCTCTTACAACCTCAAACGTCATTGGTATTCCAGACCCAACTGATATAGCTTGTTTGTTTTCAGCTCCTAACCCAACCTGGAATATTATTCAAATAGGAGATTCTGGCCTCATAGAAATTGAAATAAATCAAACGGATGATAACGGTGGTGGTCTTGATGTTGACTTTGTCTTGTGGGGGCCTTTTGATTCATTGGATACAGCATGTACAGATTTAGACCTTGGTTGCCCAAATCCAGGAGGTGACTGCCCAAATAATACATCAAACGATAGCTTTTATCCATTTGGTAATATTGTAGATTGTAGCTACTCTGCCCAGTCAGTCGAAAATTTAACCATTGATAATGCGATATCTGGCGAAATTTATATTTTGCTGGTAACTAATTTCTCTGATGATCCAGGCACTATATCCATTGAACAAACTAATGGCGGTGGCACCACAGATGGTAATGTTACTGCAGAGATAGAAGTGGAGCTTGGTGAAGACCAAGAGTTCTGTGGTTTCCCTGATTTCGTTATTAATGCAGAATCACCATTTGCAGACAGATATGAATGGTATGCCAATGGCTTTATAATTGAAGGTGAGACGGGTTCCACTCTTACTGTCACTGAAACGAATACCTATACTGTAATTGCTTTTGATGACCAGTGTGGCGTTCAAGCTCAAGATTCCATTACCTTAACCTTTGGTCAGGAACCTGTTGCAAACCCTGTAGACGATTTGGTTACCTGCGATGATATTTCAGGAGATGGCATCGCGGAGTTCGACTTGGATAGCCAAACGGCAGCAATTTTGGGAGGCCAGAATCCAGATGACTTTAATGTTAGTTATCATGCCAGTTTAGTTGATGCACAATTAAATCAATCACCATTGGTGTCTCCATATACCAATATTTCCAATCCACAAACCATATTCGTAAGGGTAGAAGATCAAGGTCTTGCGATTTGTTTTGTCACTACGAGTTTTGATTTGGTTATTGAAGGTGCCGAACCAGTAATAGATTCAGTGCCACTTGAGCAATGTGGAGATGAAGCAGGTTTTTCAATATTTGACTTAGTTTCCCATATTCCAAATCTTTTGGACGGGCAAAATATTGCTGATTTCGATGTAACATTTTATTTAAACGAAACTGATGCGAATAATTCAGAGAACGCTATTGAAAACCCATCCGCCTTCACAAGTGGAAGCCAAACATTGTTTATTAGGGTTTCAAATACTAACGCTTCCAATTGTTTTGCCATAGGGTCTTTTGATATTATTTCAATAGTAACCCCTATTGCTAACCCAGTAGATGATATTATTACTTGTGATGATTCTTCTGGTGATGGATTTGAAGAATTTGATTTGGAACAACAAACACCAACTATTCTTGGAAATCAGTCTTCTGAAAATGTCAATATAACCTATCATGCATCCCAAGATGATGCAGATAATGACGTAGCGAACTTAGTTTCTCCCTATATAAATTTGACAAATCCGCAAACAATTTATGTAAGAGTAGAAAACGCTGACCAAGAGCAATGCTTTTCTACAACAACATTTGAAATAAATATCTCTGGAACCACACCAACCGTTGCAGAACTAACATTGCAAGGCTGTGATTTGGGAGATAATACCGCAGACTTTGATTTGTTGTTGAGTGAATCTGACATTCTAGATGGTCAAAATATAGAAGACTTTATTATTTCATTTCATGAGAGCCAAAATGAGGCCTTATCAGGAGTTGATGCGATTGACACCTCAGTTTTATACAATAGTGGTAATGCTTTGATTTACGTTCGTGTTGAAAGTAATTTGACGACAGATTGTTTCACAATCGCACCTTTAAATCTTGAGGTTTTATCAGTGCCAATAACAACTTTTGATGAGCTTTTTGATTTTGAGGTTTGTCCTGATGCCACCGTCCCAATCTTGATTGAGGCAATACCAGGTAATTACTCAGAGGAGGAGGTTTCAATAGTTTGGTATCGTGATGGTTCTGTAATAGAAGGAGAGAACAGTCTCGAATTACCAATTCTAGAACCAGGGTTTTACGAAATTGAAGTAACCTTTAACAACGGGATAATGTGTATGGCAGAGGCTGTTGGTAGAGAAATAATTGAATTGGAATCTTGTGTAATACCACAAGGTATTTCTCCAAATAACGATGGTCTGAATGACACCTTCGATCTCTCTGGTTTTCAGGTTAGCTCAATCGAGATTTTTAATCGTTTTGGAGCTTCTGTATATGTTAAAGCAAATTATACCGATGAATGGTTTGGTCAAACCGATGATGGAGAAGAGCTGCCTGTAGGCACCTATTTCTACTCAATTTTATTTGAAGACGGAGAAAGACAAACAGGCTGGGTTTATATTCAACGAGAAAATTAACAACTAATAATCAACTAAATAACAATCAATTTCTGAATTCCCAGAAAAACTAAAAACAAAAACAAAAACTAACAGATGAAAAGAATTTATATCATAATTGTATTGCTCGCTGCAACGCAGGTATACGGTCAACAAGACCCGCAGTATACCCAGTACATGTATAATATGAACGTATTAAATCCTGCGTATGCTGGCTCGAGAGACGGTTTGTCGTTTGGATTACTCTACCGTTCGCAATGGGCTGGTATTGATGGTGCTCCACAGACAGGTACATTTTTTGGCCATTCTCCAATTGGTGAAAAAGTGGGACTTGGTATTTCGGTTATTACCGATCAAGTCGGCCCCGTTAGGGAAACTAACGCCTATGCCGATTTTTCCTATACACTTAGGCTAGGGCAGAATCACAATCTCGCCTTTGGTGTAAAGGCTGGTGCAACGTTCCACGATATTGGTCTTGCTGCAATTGATTTAATTGACGCTGGTGATGTCTTTTTTCAAGACATAAACACAACCACGCCCAATATTGGTGCCGGAGTTTTCTATTATACTGATAATTATTACTTCGGGGCATCGGTTCCAAATATTTTGAATTCGGTTCATTTGGACGCCGACGGCAACAACCTAGGTTCAGAAGAACAGCATTATTTCCTAACCGGTGGTTATGTTTTTCAGCTATCTCAAAATACAAAATTAAAACCATCCTTTTTGGTGAAATCTGCTTTTGGGGCACCAGTTTCGTTTGACGCTAACATTAATGCCTTGTTTTATGAAAAATTCGAAATTGGGGCGTCTTATAGATTAGACGATTCTTTTTCAGGTTTGATTAATATCATGATAACACCAGATTTAAGAATCGGTTATGCCTATGATGCAGTAACATCAGACATTAGAGAGTTTGCGCCAGCATCTCACGAAGTCATGATATTGTTTGACTTGAATTTCCCGAAAAAAGTTTCACGTTCACCGAGATTCTTCTAAACCCATTAAGCTAAAAATTATGAGAAAAATAATAACACTTCTTACCATTGCCATCATTAGTAGCTTTAGCTTGATGGCTCAAAATTCGAATACGAAGAAAGCCGATAAACTTTTTAAAAGACTACAGTTTGTTGAAGCTGCTGAAAAGTATGAGGAAATAGTCGAAGACGGTGACGCTGATGGCTATGTATATGCCCAATTAGCAGAAGCTTACTACAATATTTTTAAAACACAAGAGGCCGAAAAGTATTTCGCCAAGGCCTTGGAGACTAACCAAGAACCTGAGATGATTCTTAAATATGCCCAAATGTTAAAGGCAAATGGGAAATATGATGAATCAAATAAACAAATGGCCAATTTTGCCCAGATGAGGCCTAGTGATGAAAGAGCTATTGCTTTCAATAAGAATCCAAATTACCTGCCAAAAATCCTTGAAAAGGGTAAAAAATTTAATGTTGAAAACATGCCTTTCAATTCAGAATACTCTGATTTCGGCGGAACATTAAAAGATGGAAAACTGTATATAACTTCTGCGAGAAATACCTCTAGAAAGACCTATGGTTGGAACAAAGAACCGTTTCTTGATATCTACGAGCTATTTAAAAATGGAGATGATAGTTATCAAGACCCAGTATTAGTGGAAGATGAGGTAAATACAAAGTATCATGAAGGTCTTGCATCATTCTCTCCTGATGGCAACACCATGTATTTCTCGAGAGAAAGCTTCTTTGAGGATACGTTTGAAAAAGATTCAATTTCTAAAACCAAATTTGGTTTGTTGCATCTTTTTAAGGCCACAAAGAATGGGAATGAATGGAGTAATGTTGAAGGGTTTTCTATAAATAGTAAAAATTATTCAATCAAGAATCCTTCGGTTAGTACAGATGGAAAAACCATATACTTCGCTTCAGATATGCCCGGTGGTTATGGTCTTTTTGATATTTATAAAGCGCCTATAAATGATGATGGTACCATTGGCGAGCCAACAAATATGGGGCAGAAAGTAAATACACCAGGTCAAGAAATGTTTCCATACATAAGCAGTGACGAAACTTTATATTTTTCTTCAAATGGACATTTGGGGCTGGGCGCGTTTGATGTATTCTACACAAGAATAATTGACGGTAAAATAGCTAACGTTCGCAATGTGGGTATTCCTGTGAACAGCAGTGCAGATGATTTTGCATTCCGAATTGATGAAGAATCTGGAGAGGGCTTTGTTTCCTCAAACCGATCAGGTGGTGCAGGAAGTGATGATATTTATGCCATAAAAAAATTACAACCATTGTGTGATGTAACAGTTGTTGCAAAAATATCTGATGACGAAACAGGGGATATGATTTCTGGTGCCACCGTTTCGTTAATGGATGCCGATGGAAATAAAGTAACAACCAAATCAACAAATGATGAGGGTATTGCTGAATTTATCGTTGAATGTGGTCAAAAATCCAGTTTAGAAGTAACCATGGAGGATTTTAACAGTAAAACCGTTCAGGTTGATGGGTCTGAAGAGGAGGAAGTTCAAGTATCCATACAACTTGAACCAATTGAGGAAATTATTCTTGCCGATATCGTTAAACTTGAACCTATATATTTTGATTTTGATAAATCAAACATTACTGCCAAGGCAGCCTTTGAATTGGATAAGTTGGTACAGGTAATGAACAAATATCCTGAAATGGTCATACAAGCGACGTCGCATACCGATAATCGCGGATCAGATGATTACAACATGGAATTATCTGATAGAAGAGCAAAAACAACAGTCCAATATGTAATTTCCCAAGGTATTGATGCTTCAAGAATCTCAGGAGAAGGACTAGGAGAAACAGAACCAGCTGTAGATTGCAGTGGTGGTTGTACAAAGGAGCAACACCAAATGAATAGAAGATCTATGTTCCTAATTGTAGATGCCGAACAATAAAATATAAATCTAAATAATGATTTGAAATGAAAAAGATAACCTTATTATTATTTGTGCTCTGTTGCTTTGCTACCGCAAGCGCACAGTACGTGTTTAGCCCTATTGCGGGGCCGACAAACGTTGCTAGCGGAACTCCCGTTACAATAGAACTCAATGATGTGGCCAACTCTGCGGGAGTGACACCATCGTCGACTGGATCCTATAACCGATTTACAGTGACTGTAGACTGGGTTGCAGGTGGCGGTAATCCTTGGTCGGCTGAAGCTGACTTGACTTTTACAACCACCGCTGGTTCACTAACAATCGACCCTCCAACAGACGGAGGCGGTTTTAACGGTGACGCAACAACACTTACATTTGAAGGAGAACTTGCTGGAGTCTACGACCCTACTGTTGATGGATTTATTGAATTGGTATTTAACCAAAGTTTCGGAGGATCTGATGCTGACTGGTCTAATATTGTTGTAACGCTTCTTGAAAGCCCAACATGTATAACACCAAGTGGAATGTCAACGGGTGCGGTTACCAGTACTACCGCAGAATTAAATTGGATTGCGGGTGATTCTGAAACTGACTGGGACATTGAATACAACAGTGTGGATGACTTTACTCCAGGTAACGGTGAAGAAGAGGCATCTCTAAATATTACCGGATCTCCTACAGCATCACTATCAGGTTTGACTGCCGTAACGACCTATTTTGTCTATTATAGAGCAAATTGTGGTGGCAGTGACGGTTCGAGTGAATGGGCAGGACCTTTTACTTTTGAGACCTTATGTGATGTATTCACACCAAATTATGTTGAGGATTTTGCAGAATTGGTTGGATTCGCCCAGATAATACCCGATTGTTGGGAAGAGGCTGATGCTGGTGATGTTACAACTGGCCCTCAGAACTTAGGTACCTCATCGTGGGTCGCAGATGAATTTAACAACACAGGAACTGGTGACGGTGCTTACAAAATAAATCTTTGGCTTGCCTCTAAGAGTGACTGGATTATAAGTCCTCAGTTTGATTTAACCGGTGGACCCTTTCAAGTGGATTTTGATTTTGCGATAGCGCCATTTGGGCAATCTACAGCAGGTACATTAGGTTCAGATGATTTTGTGCAATTACTAATCACTACCGATAATGGTGCAACTTGGACGGTTCTACAAACATTTGATTCAAATAGTACTGTTCCTGCTGGAGGTACTCAGGTTGTTGAGGATTTAACTGCTTATGCAGGTCAAATTGTACAATTTGGTATTCTCGGTTCTGAAGGTACTGTTGATGACCCCGAAGATAATGATGTATTTGTTGATAATTTTAGGGTTCGGGAAATTCCAAATTGTCCTGAACCAAATGATGTGATTGTTAGTAACATTACCGAATCAACCGCAGATATCTCATGGTCGTCTAGTGTTCCACCGGCAACTGCATGGGAATACGTCGTTTCTCCTGCAGGTACCGGAGAACCAACAGGTCCGGGAACTGAAGTTACCGAAACCAACGTCTCAATCGATAACCTAGACCCAGATACAGATTACGAATTTTGGGTACGTGCCATTTGTGGTTCTGACTCGAGTATTTGGGTAGGGCCAGTAAATTTCAGCACAACGCTCTTATTAAATTTTACGGTAGATTGTGATGCAGGCCCTGTAAATACTAATTTTTGCTACTTTAATGACATTGACGATGACCCTTCTGTAGCAACATTTACTTACACAAGTTCTAATGGTTTACCGTTGAATTTGACGTTCAATCAAGGACAATTAGAAGGATGCTGTGACGAGTTAGTAGTAATTGATTCTGATGGTACAGAATTATTCAATGATAATCTTACCGATGTGTCAGGTTTGACCTTCCAGTCTTCAGGTGATACTATTTCCTGGTATATCAATTCAGACTTTTCAGTTAGCTGTGAGAGCAGTGGTTTTACACCGTTTGATGTAACCGTAGCCTGTGCAACCTGTATTAACCCTCAAGCGTCTTATCAAATTGTTAGTGACTGCGAGAATGCAGACCAGTTTTTTATTGATGTTAATGTAACCTCAATTGGAGATGCGACTTCGCTTACTATTTCTAATGATTTTGATGCAAATACAATAGCGGTAACAGAAACTGGCGTTTACCAAACAGGACCATTTCCTTTTTTAACTGACATTGTTATAACCGTTAGTAATGATCAGGATAATAATTGTGTAATAAACAGTGATGCTTTTCAATTGTCTGCATGTCCTCCTGAAAATGATAACCCTTGTCAGGCTACTGTAGTTGGAGTTAATGAGGATAACAGTTGTACAATTTTTGAGACAGGGACTGTCTTAGAAGCTACAGATTCTGGAATTGGTATTGGCTCCTGCGATGGCGACGATGATGATGATGTTTGGTTCCAATTTACCGCCACAAACGAGTTTCACATTATCCAATTAAATAATATCCAAAATGAAATAGGTTTTGGAGGATTGGTTCACGGTGTTTACAGTGGTACTTGTGATAATTTGACTGAGGTTTATTGTTCTGATAATGAAGGTAGTTTGGCTTCAGGTTTAACTGCTGGTGAAACTTATTATATACGAGTATTTTCTGATACCTCGGCACCAGAAACCATTACCTTTGAAGTATGTATCAAACCTGGATTCAATAATATTACGGTCGATCAAACATCGTTTACTGTAGATGAACTGGTTACAGATGTATTAATCGGTTTAGACTGTGCTGAAATTTCAAACATCACGTCTTCCACTGGTTCAGATTTCGGTGAAGAAAATGGAATTGCTTACTTTACTGCAGAAGAAGGCTCATTCCCTTTTACTGAAGGTGTAGTTATGACCACTGGAAATGCACTAGAAGCTGAAGGACCTAACGAAGCTGGAGTAATAAGTAGTGGATCTACCGCTTGGCCTGGAGATGATGAATTGGAGGCTATCGTGGCTGACGGTCCTACAAATAATGCGTCTATCATTGAATTTGATTTTGTCGCGTACGCAGATAACATTAGTTTCGATTTCTTCATGGCCTCTGAAGAATACGGCTCTGACTTTTTTGAGTGTAATTTCTCTGATGCATTTGCCTTCCTCTTGACAGACGAAAATGATATAACAACTAATTTGGCGGTTATACCGGGTACCAACGACCCTATATTTGTGACCAATGTGCATTTGGAAAATTCCGTGTGTCCTGCTGTAAATGAGGAGTTTTTTGGAGAGTATATCCCAGAAGGTCTTCCGCCAATGGCATTTAATGGAAGAACAACAGTATTTACCGCATCCTCTGAAGTTAATATCGGTGAGACCTACCATATCAAACTAGTTATTGCTGATGAAGGGGATTCAGCGTTCGACTCTGGTGTATTTTTGAGAGCAGGTAGTTTTGATATTGGTGAGATTGACCTGGGGGAGGATATAACTGTTGAAGCAGGTACAGCCGCTTGTGATGGTTCGCCTGTAACTATTCAAACAACTGCTGAAAATGTAGAACACGTTTGGTTTAAGGATGGTTTTCAAATCGATGGTGAGACTACTAATATATTAGAGGTTACTGAAGCAGGAAATTATACGGTTCAAATTATTTTTTCACCAACCTGTATTCTACAGGACGATATTATCGTAGAAACCTTGCCATTACCAGAAGTGCCATCTGAGGTAAACGACTTATTTGAATGTTCGGCATCGCCTAATGCAGAGTTTAACTTGGATGACAATAATCCTGTGATTCTGGGCAGTCTCAATCCGACAGATTTCACGATTAATTATTATGAAACCGAAGAAGATGCGCAAAATGGAACAAATCCACTGCCATCTCAATACACTAATTTGACTAACCCTCAGACGGTTTTTGCAAGCGTGATTGACAATACAACTAACTGTGTGGCCACCACGTCTTTTGATTTGGTTATTTCAGCACCTACAGACGCTGGACCTGCAACTGACTTGGTTGAATGCTCGGCCACTGGATTTGCAAGTTTTGATTTGACTCAAAACGATGAAGCAGTTCTAAATGGTCAAATAGCCGAGAATTTTGTAATAACATATCATGCAAGCCAAGAGGATGCAGATGGCGATGTTAATGCTTTGACTTCACCATATACAAATACGTCAAACCCTCAAATTATTTACGTGAGATTTGAGACCGTAGGGCTTGATAACTGTTATTCAACCACAACTTTCAATATTTCAACTGAAGAGCCAACCTTTATGGCCAATGCTATTGAAATTGCAGAGTGTGACAATGATGATGATGGAAGCGCCGAGTATGACCTCAGCTCCAATGTTGCGAATGTGCTGGGAGATTTGGATGCTTCGCAATATCTTGTAACATTCCACGCTACTCAGGAAGATGCTGATTCTGGCGCAAATGATTTAGCGTCTCCTTATACAAGTGAGCCAGGTACTATATTCGTTAGAGTTGAATCTGTTGATTTTGTAGACTGTTTTGTTACCGAAACTGTACAACTAACACTCAATATTGACCCGATGACCAGTTTCACCGAGGATTTTGATTACGAAGTTTGTCCAGATGCCACTAGCCCGATTTTAATTGAGGCCACTCCAGACAACTATGAATTATCCGATGTATCCATTAGGTGGTTTAGAGGAGAGGAGACTGATCCGATTGAAGGAGAAACAGGATTGACCCTTCCAGTACTTGAAGGTGATACCTACTTTATTGAGGTTACCTTTAACGATACGGGTTGTGTTTCGGAACAAGGTATTGAAATTGTTACTTTGGAAAACTGCGTAATTCCGCAGGGTATTTCACCTAACAATGACGGTCTAAACGATACTTTTGATCTTGGTAGCTTTAGTGTTTCCAGTATTGAAATATTCAATCGATACGGTCAGCAAATTTATGAGAAAGCCAATTATGTTGATGAGTGGTTTGGACAGGACATGGATGGAAATGAGCTTCCTGTAGGAACCTATTTTTATTCAATTGTCTTTCTAGATGGTGAAAGAGAAACAGGCTGGGTTTATATTCAAAGAGAAAATTAAAATTTAATAATCAACCATAATCTGAAAGCCTTTATTGTTTTATACAATAGAGGCTTTTTCATTTAGAGGATACTAACTAAGAAATATTTTATGATCGTCAAAGTTCAAACAGTTTGAAAGCTAATAGACTTTATTCTATTTGTAATTTTTATGTCGTTTGTCATTTTGGGCTCGCTATTTCGCGGGGAGAAATCACATTATAAATCTGCCTCTTGTGGCTCTTTTCTTTTGGCAGACTAGTCATTTGGAATGCTCCCTATTTTGAAAGAATTTTGTTCTTTGTTTACATTTATGAACCTAAAATCCATAATGGATTATTTACAAATTGAAAGCTAAGCTCTAAATCTATTGATTAGTTCAATTTGCAAATAGAAATAAAAAGGAAACTAACTAAATAAACAGAAATAAGTAATGCCAACAAATGCGAGAATTTCAATTGACCTGAGGAGACTGTCGCACTAGATTTGGCCCTTCTTATTTTCAATTGTCTACCTCCATATCTAAGCCAGTTTCTTATAATTATAAATAAACAGGTTAGGATAAAAAACAACCATGCTTTATCAGCACTTAAATAAATAGTTCGCGTTTCTTTAATGAAAAGAAATAGAAAATAACCAAACAAAAGTAAAAGGCCTATTTGCAAAGCAGATACAAACCAAAGTGCGAAACTATTTGCCCTTTGCTTATATTTTGGTTTATACTGTTTTTGAACAGTGAGATACGACTTATCGAAGAAATCCATGGGTTCAATATAACCAAAAAAAAACCACATCGCCATGATGTGGTTTTAATTTTAAGATAACGCCCTTTATTTACTGGGCATCTATACTTACAAAATCTAGTTCGTAGGTGCCATCAGAATCAGAATCACCACTACCAACGTACTTAAAGGCGAGGTAAATTTGGCCTGTTTCGCAAGATAAATCCACAATACCAGATTCAAACCATGCACCAAAGAAGTCATCGTCCTCAGTTACGTAGGCATCACTAACCACTCCCCAGGTGGCAGAGGCAATACCAGCTACAGTGCCATCCCAATCTTTTGAAAATAGGACTTCAAGCGTGCTGCCATCTGAGAAGCTATTTGATGTCTCAAATTGGAAGGTCACGCCGCTATTTGCATCCAAATCAATCTGTGGAGTTATTAACCATGCAATTGAACTGGCGTCATTGGACTGAAAACTACCAACTCTTGCTGATATACCTTGTGAGGCATTGGTGCCAAATTGGGTGTAAGCCTCCCAACCTTCGGTACCAGCTTCAATATAGTTTGTCCAGCCGTTTCCAGAAATTAAACTGCCTGTTGATTGCGTTTCAAAATCATCGGAGAATAAGTTATTTGAACCTGCTGAGGCTGCCAAACCGCAAGAGAGTTCAATTGGATCACAGCGATCTGGGCTATCTAATTGAACGTTCTCTAAAGTGTTGACCGCAATGATAAACTGCTCGCCCTCAAAATTACGAGTCAAAGTTCCGTTTACAGTTCCTCTTCCCGAGGCTAAAATTGCCGAGCTAAAATCTGCAAATGTACTAGTACTTAATATCAAGGATGAAGATTCTGAACAGCTTTCTAGAATACGTTCGCCATCAAATTGGTCAGCAGCATCAGCAGCATAGCTTAGTTGGCCTGCTTGATTTCGATTGAACTGCACATCTTGCAATTGGACAAAAAGATTGGTCTTATTTTCTGTAAATTCTGAAATTTGCAATGGCAAAGGAACGATATCTTCTTTTTCTGAAGATCTTCTTATAACTTCAAACTCATCGGCAGGTGAAATTTTATCAACTTCATTTCCAGCGCCTTGACCTAAAGTTAAAACACCATTTGTAATGCCAACAGAAAGACCATTTAACTTAACAAATATCTTTCTACCTACGTCATAACGTACGAATAACGGATTTACATCAATCAATAATTTGATGCCGATGCTGGGGTTTTCAAAGTCGTCTTGCAGAATGATTTCCTCAAAGAAATTACCTCCCTCATCTGATGATATCACATATGCTTCTAAAAAGATATCATTCTCGTTAAAACCGTATGTAAACACTGTATTTTCATTTGAGTAATCTAATGGTTGTGGGTCAAAAATGTTGTCATCATCGTCTTGTTCTTGAGAAAGTAAGCCCGCCACTGCCGTAATATTTGTAAAAATTGTACCTTCTTCAAATACGGGGTCTGCTATTTCAGAATTTGGTGCATCAAATTCATCGTCTTGAACGCAAGAGCTTACACCTATTAGGATAGAACATAATATTGCAAAAACTGCACTGCGAAAGGTTAATTTATTCATCATTTTTATTTTAGAAGTCTTTTTCATAATTAAAATCTTACATAAACATTGAGGTAATAAGTTGTTCCAAAGCCGTAGAAATATCGATTTCCAAAGATTGGGCCACCGGTGTTATTACCTTCTTCAATTTGGCTGAGATAGTCTGTACGTCGTGATTGCTCAAAACCACCAGTTCTATATTCTTGATTGAATACGTTGTTAATCGTAGCAAAGAAACCGACGAAGTAATCGTCTATTTTCCATGATTTTCCGCCAATGACATTCACCAACATGTAGTCTTCAAAACGTTCTTGTTGTAATATTTCTCGAGCCACATTCTCATCATAGTCAGCAACACCAAAACCTGAAATATTAATAAATCTATCGTCATCATTCCTAATGATTTGATCTAAGTCATAAGAATCAGGATCTTGCGGGAAGAAACCAGAACGTCTCAGTGCACTGGGATTAACATAGGCATGGGAGAAGAAATTGGTGGTAACTCCAAAATTCCAGAAATCAGGGTCGCGATATTCAAAGCCAAGCTGAAGTGCTCGTTCAGGACCACTTGACACCCTTAGGTTCTCTAAAGCCGATGTCCCATCCCCAAAAGTCAGCTCATAATATTCATCAGTAGAATACGATACGTTCGGGTTGTTGGTAAATGTAAATTGTCCAAAGGAGCCGGCGGCTTTCAATTTTATAGTGGGGGTAACTTGAGCTTCAAGACCGAATTCTGCGCCTATGTTTTGTCGACTAATATTAGTCATATTTTCTTGTAGCAATCCAGCACCCGCCTCAGAAAAGAAGAAGTTGACACTACTGCCATCGGTAAAATTAGAGTAGTATCCAGTTAATCTAGCTTTCACTATAGGAGATCTAAATATATAGCTTGCATCTACAGATTGAATAACTTCAGACTCTAAATCTCTTACTATTAAGTTATTTTGTCTTGGGTTTGCAAAAGAAGTTCGTATTCCAGGTGCCTTGGTAAAATAGCTCCCATTTACGTCAATCAAATGCTTACCTGTAATCTTATAGGTCAACCCGCCCTTAACCCCAAAGTTTGTGAAGTCTATTTGCTCGCTCTCCCCGAAAGAACCAATAATTCCCGGTTCATTTGGAAAATATCCATTTTCAAAAAATCCATCGCGTTGATAAGTAGTTCTGGAGGCATTTGCTCCAACATAATAATCATTTTTATTATACTTGAACTGTGCCTGTGCGAAAGATGAAATCACATCTGAATTTATATCATAGTGGTAACGATATTTATCACCTTCACCTGCAATTCGATTTGGCGTCCTGATATTACTCTGTGCAGCATTGATATTTCCTGATTGCCGGGTGTCTTGAAAAAAGGCATCAACATCTAAAAACCCGGAGCCGCCGAATAAATCCTCAATTCTGGCAAAGTTTTCACTGTTCAATCTTCTGTAGCTAATATTGGCATTAAGTCGAATGTTATCAGCTAATTCTGCATCAAGTATTGAGTTCACGGTCAATTGCTGGTCTCTGGTAACATCGCCTTGTAAGGCATAAACGCTATATCCATTGATTTGGTTTGCGGTATAAAATTTGTTCCAATCCAGTTGACCATCGTTTACAAACTTCTGTTGTGATGCAAAAGCCTGCTGAAAATCGTATGTGCTTTGATTTTGCCCTTGTAAGTAGAAACTCGGTAAATTTTGCCAGTATACAGGTGAAGGGTTTCTTGCACCACCAACAAAGGTATCCTGGCCATCACTTTCTATAAGTCTAGTACCATTGAAATCGATTCGTGTATTGAATATTTCCCCAAATTGGTAAGCTATATTGGTGTTTAATTTCAATTTAGAAGAAATATCCCAATAATGGTTAAGCATTAATATTGGCTCGTCTATTTCTCTCATTCTGGCATTGCGCTGCTCACCATTTTGAATACCCCATAGCGGGTTGTATTGCCTTCCTTTTAAATTAAAAACCTCCTCTGTAATTGGTGTTGACCTTCCACGACGGTTAAAAGCATAAATACCCGTGAAATTTAAACTGTGCTTTTCATTTATTTTCTTTTCAACCGCAACAAAAAACGAGTTGGCGTCATAAAGTGTACCTTCAATATAACCTTCTTCACCAAATCGTCTAGAACCTAGAACTGAGTAAGACCACCCGCCTTCTAGTAAACCTGAACTATAACTCGCCATAACACGACCTTGGTAACTTCTGTTTGCCGACGCGTAAGACACTCTACCTCCCCTGCGGTATTTTGAAGCCCGCATCATGATATTGTTTGTACCCGCCAAATCTCCAAACGTATAATCATTTGCAGCAGTACCCATAGTAAATTCTTGGTTACGTTGTACGTCGTTTAGTCCACCCCAATTTGCCCATTGCGGTCTTCCATTAAATTGTTTATTCATTTCTACCCCATTGATAAGAACTCTACCGTTGGCATTGTCCAACCCTCGTGGTCTAAAGAATGTTGCGCTAAAATCAAAAGCTGCGGCATTTAAGAAAACATCCCTTGAGGCTTGGAGAAGTCCAGAAACATTGTCTGTCAAGCCATCGTCCTCACTATTCAAATTATCATCAGAGATTGAAATTATAAATAAATCCTTTTTATCGCTTGAATCAAAATTTAGGGTCATCCCAGTGATATCTACTGTTTTACCTTCATTTATAACTATAGGATAACGTTTGGTCTCAAACCCAATCTGCTCAACTTTTAATACTTGTTCACCTAAGGGCAGTATGGCATCAAACTGAAATTCACCTTTTGCATCTGTTTTGGTTACAATTTCAGTGCCTTCTATGGTTATGGTTACATCAGGTATTGGCTCACCAGTGGTACCGTCAAGAACACTACCCTTCACAATGGTTTCTTGAGCTAACGCCGAAATTGTAAGCAGCATTGATATCAAGAAAATGAAATAATCTTTTTTCATAAAATTGGCTGATAATTTGTCCTTTAACATTAAATTAAGGTTATTAAAGGCGAGCAAATTTACATGATTATCTTATATAACATACTTTTGGCACGCAAAATGCTAAATCATAACAATAAGTTAATATTTAATCAATGGGAAAATTCTTTCGATTTGTTTTTCTGATTGTCTTTTTTTCGACGTTGTGTTCTCATTCACAGCAGAATAGTAAGGAAAAACGTTTTAGGGTGCATACCGTAGCCTTTTATAATCTTGAAAATCTTTTTGATACCATTAACGATACCACCAAGTTTGATGAGAAAAGTCCAATAATGGAAATGAACTCTAATCGCGATGAGGTTTATATCAAAAAGGTTAAAAACATGGCAAGGGTCATTGCTGATATTGGCGCCGATGTTACCGGAAATTCCCCAGCCATTATAGGCGTTTGTGAAATAGAAAATAGAGACGTGCTGGTTGATCTTGTTAATGATCCACTATTATTAGGGAGGGATTATGGTATTATTCACTTTGAATCGCCCGACGCTCGAGGAATAGATGTGGGCTTGCTTTATCAAAAGAAATTGTTTAGGCCAATCAGCGAAAGCTCACATGAGGTGAAAATTTACAAAGACCCAACGTCACGAGAACGAAAATATACCCGTGATCAACTTCTCGTTTCAGGGGAACTAGATGGCGAACTAATTCATGTCATTGTGAACCACTGGCCCTCTAGAAGTGGCGGCGAAGCCCGCAGCCGTCCAAATAGGGTAGCCGCCGCAAAAGTTACCAAGCATTTGGTGGATTCCCTTCAAGTAATAGACCCATATGCTAAGGTGTTCGTAATGGGCGATTTAAATGATGATCCAACCAACAAAAGCGTTAAGGATGTTCTAAGAGCGCATTCAGATAGAAAAACCGTTGGGCTAAAGGGAATTTACAATCCTTATGAAGATATGTTTACTGAAGATGGTCTAGGAACAACCGCATACCGTGACGCCTGGAGTTTATTTGATCAAATTTTGGTTACCCAACCTTTAGTCAAAAAAGATGATTATTCTTCATTTAGACTCTATCGTGCGGGAATCTACAATAAACTTTATCTGACCAATCCAAGAGGTAGATGGGAGGGTTATCCCTTCAGAAGTTTTACAGACGGTGGTTTTAGTGGTGGTTTTAGCGACCACTTTCCAGTTTATGTGTATTTGATACGGGAAGCAGAATAAGAGAATCCAACCTAAAATTTATTAAAAATTATTCTTAGGAATTCAAGCTAATTTCTAAAAGCAAATGGCCAGTGACTATATATTAAACCAGACTTTCCAAGGAATCTTGGCCAAAACTAAGATTAGGGCAATGGTATAAAAAATGGCCAACATTTTAAATTTTGGGGTTGAGGTTAATTTCTTTTTGTGTTTTGAGTAACCTATGGTAATAAAAACCAATGCAGCAATCATTGTTGTAGGATGCTCAATAATATTTGAACGCAGCGCTTTACTTTTCATAACCTCACCCATGCCTAAATCACTAATTATTGAAATATAATCGGCTGCGAAAAAAAGAGCGATACCAATTAAGAACATGATGTGCGATACAATCAAAGTAAATAGGGAAATCCTGAAATCCATTGGTTGAAATTCTTTCTTTCCAAAAAACTTTATTAGCGCATTAAATGTTGCAAGCACCAACATAAAAAGGACCAAATAAGCCCAACCCGAATGAAGCACCTTAATTGTTTCGTACATGGTTTTTAATTTTAATTTGCAAAAATAAGCAAATCGTTAAAGATTATTCAGGCTTTAAGATGAACATAAATTCAAAACAATTCACTTCAATTGGGTAGATAGTTATTATTTACTTTCTGAGGCGGCTATATTTTTTAAGCAGTTCAATTTTAAAGTTCCTCCCTTGCATTCATAGCTTTTTAGGGAGGCAAAGTAGGGTGATGACTTCATTCCGCTACAGTAATTAGGCGAGTCGCTTCATTACCAAACTCATCAACAACTGTAATTTTGTGGTTGCCTTCATTTGGGACTACCGCAATCTCGTGTATGTCTTTGGTGTTTCCTAAATATTCTTTATTAAGATACCAAAATAGCTGCCTCTCTGATTTTGAATAAGCGACTTTTAAAATGAGTTCGTTGATTTTTCCATTGAAATCCTTCGGAAGGAAAACCGTATTATTTTCTTTAGGATATATAAAGTCAATCTTTTCTGAAATATTACCGGCGCAATCTTCTCTAAGTCTTGGTAAAGACCTATAAAACGGATGTTTCTTCTTATAGTAATAAGCCTCGATTGGGGAGATTTCAAACCAAGGAATATGTTTTATATCCTGAATCTCCTCGCACGACGCATTGACTTGATAATTTTCAGTTTTATCAACGTGAACTAAAGTATGGTATGGGCAAGCTGAGGTTTTAAGTCCGCTAATTTGGACAAATTTCTTTTCGGTATGATTGCAAATTTTTGAAGCGCGATGCCCACTTTTGCTACAAATATCCACTTCTCTCATTTCGTCAAACGGTTTTGCAAACCACTCACTATTTGGTAATTTATCAAAGACATCAAACAAAATTGGGGCAGCCGCTTGAACGCCTACCAAGCCTGGCCTACCCTCGCCATCGGCGTTGCCAACCCAGACACCGACAACATAATCTTTGGTTGTGCCAATGGCCCAGGCGTCTCTGAAACCGAAACTAGTCCCAGTTTTCCAGGCAATCTGTTTAGAGTCATCAAAAAACTCCCAGTTTTCATTAGCTTGTGGTCGATTTACCTTTTTTAGACTTTCATAAGTAAGGTAAATGGATGCCGCATCAAAAATTGTCTTTTCTTTAGATTTTTCACCAAAGTCAGCGGATTTTGATGCTAAAAAATTGGGTTCTATCAATTCATTGCTAAAATATTCGCTTGAGGTCTCCGTGAAATGATTTAAGGTTGAAGACAAGGCCGCATAACTCTTACATAAATCCCAAAGATTACTCTCTGCACCTCCCAAAATTAATGATAACCCATAGTGATTGGCATTTTGATTGATATCCCTTAATTTCAGTTTTTTAAGATATTGATGAAATCTATCAAGACCGAATTCCTGTAACATTCTAACCGAAGGTACGTTCAATGACCTTGATAAGGCTTGACTGGCATGAACAACACCATCAAATTCCTTATTGAAATTTTCAGGACTATAGCTCCCGAACTGGGTCGGTATATCAGACACTAGGGTATTAGGTAAAATATCGCCAGCATCTAACATCGCGGCATATAAAAATGGCTTAAGTATGCTTCCCGTACTTCTCGGTTTGTCAATAATATCTACATCTTTTTGATGGGTAATATCGGTAGGGCTGTTGCCAACATAAACCAAAACGTTACGGGTTTTTACATCCAGAATAAGAATTGATAAGTTATGGATTTCGTTCTGTTTAAGGATGTTGTAATGATTATAAGCTATGCGATTCGTTTTTTCTTGAAGATGTGTTTTAATTGTAGTTTTAATACGTTCACCATGATTGGTTTTAGCAATTTTTTGAAGTAAATGTGGCGCAATCTGAGGTAATGGATAAGGCTTTTGGGGAACGTGTTCGGCCAATGAAAGCTCATAGGTCAATGAATCTATGACCGTATTTTCGAGTAATTTTTTTAATAGTCGATTACGTTTCTCAAGCAGTCGCTTTTGGTTTTTCCCTGGATAAATAAGACTAGGGGCGTTAGGTAAGACGGCCAGGGTTGCACTTTCTGCCCATGATAATTGACTAGCTTCTCTATTAAAATAACGCCATGAAGCAGCCTCCAAACCTACCACGTTTCCTCCAAAAGGCGCGTTACTGGCGTATTTTGAAAGTATTTCAGATTTAGAATCCCTAAGCTCTAATCTTGTGGCTAGAATTATTTCCTTTATTTTTTCCCAATAGGTTCTTGATTGTCCCTTGCGGGATAATCTAATGACCTGCTGTGTCAATGTACTTCCGCCACGCTTTACTTCACCAGCACTTAGATTTTGTTGAAGTGCTTTAAAAATCGAAATGGGATTAAAGCCAGGGTGCTGGTAAAAGTACTCGTCCTCAAACTGGGTAATGCAAACTTCAAATTTTTTGGGAACACTATCATTATGAGGAAATCGCCATTGACCATCATCTGCAATTTGAGCTCCCAACAATCGACCATCGTTTCCTGTGATGACCGTTGCAGTTGGTTCTTTAAAGAGTTGGTTAGGTAAACAAAATGCGTATACAATAATCAATACAAGCAGTATAGATAATTTGAATTTGTGCTTTTTTATGTAAGTTACTTGATT
The DNA here is from genome assembly GCA_039025415.1 of Bacteroidota bacterium. Taxonomy (GTDB): domain Bacteria; phylum Bacteroidota; class Bacteroidia; order Flavobacteriales; family Flavobacteriaceae; genus Psychroserpens. The sequence continues at coordinate 28,311 of JBCCOJ010000003.1, forward strand.
CAGCATTTTCTTATTGTAGGTCTAGAAGGTTTTAAAACTCTCGTGGTTATTACTCCTCAAGGTCTATTTATTATTTAAAAACTCATACTCCCGCTCCACTTTACAAATCCTCACTTTATACCAATCGTACCATTGCTCAATACCTTTTCGCTGTGCAACCAAATGGTCACTCTGCGCTTTCCAGTTCTTTATATCTTCGAGCGTTTCCCAATAGCTAATGGTGATACCTAGCTCATTTCTTGCGCTTTCAATACCTAAAAATCCCTTTTGCTTTTTTGCCAGCTTCTCCATTTTTTTTGCCTTTTCTAAATAACCTTTGGTGTTTTTAGAATGGGTGGATGTGAATATTACTGCGTAATAATTATTGTTTTTCATATACATTTCAAGGCGTTTCGGATTTATTTTCATTTTAACCCTTCCGCTTTCGAGACCTTTAAGGGGGTCTCGAAACCACCTTCCCTTAATAGGGAAGGACTTAAATCTAGAGGTTCTTATAAATACTCTTGATTTTTAATTATTGATTATCAATTATTAATAAACGCTACAATCTAATTCTCCTCTTTGAAAGGAGGAGTGGCTTTGCTCTCCTGAAAAGAGCGCAAAGACGAGGTGGTTGAAATTAAAACTACTTCACAACTTCAATCCACTTCCCCTTAGTCCTCACAAAATAGTCATTATCATACATAGCTTCTACTTGTGTGCCCGGCATATAATAATTGCCAAGGTAGGATGCGTTCAACATAACGTTGAAGGTTTTTGTGTCGTCGTCATATCCATTAGCTTTTAAGTCAAAATAGAAATTGACTCGGTCATCGCGAATATCAGTATATCTTGCTTGGCTCTCAACCGTATCGCCGAAATCTGTAAAGCGAGTATTTACGATTTCCCACCCAGATGGGAATATTTGGGTTAAAGCCACATCCTTGATATTTTCATTCTTCAAATTGCTTACCATGATTGTAGCGGCAAAGTCATCGCCCTGTTTGAGTTTACTGATGTCAATATCATTTCCCTCTATATCTTTATATTTAATCGAAACGCTCAATCCACGTTGTTCGCCAAGTTCTTGACCAAGGGGTAATTTACCATAGTTCAACACTCTCACATAAACTAAATTGCCGATATTATTTTTAATGGAAAACGAATTCGAACCGTCTTTTACTGGCAGAGTTCTTTGAGCAATAGCACTATTGGTGCTTATGGTTTCCACTTTTCCATTGAAATTATAGGAAAGATTCATCGCTTTTCCACCATTGGCCTCAATCATTTTGGCCATTGCCAATAGAGAATAAGCGGTAGTTTGGGTGCTCATCCAACCATCACTTGCTAGGTCTTTGGCAATATATTCTGAAATCTCACGGGCTTTGGAATTATTGGTCAAAATCATGGTTTCCAAAGCCATTGCCCGATTTCTATCCACGGAGCCATAGGTATAATAATTATACTGGCTTGGTTCGAAATCTATATTTGCACGGTCTGATAGTTCCCTACTAGCTTCATTCTGTCCGGCTAGGGCATAGGCGGCGGCTAATCGCCATTTGGCCTCGTTTGAAATTTCCTCAAATTCCCTTAGTCTATTCATACTTGCCAAATCGGCGTTGCCAGCTAAGGCCAAGGTATAAAGACGATAAGCTTGTGCCAAATCTGAATTGTAATACCGATAACTAGGCCTCCAATCTCTAGCAGCCTGTTTTTGATAACGTATCCAATTGCTTTTGAATGTAATTGGAAGAAGAAATCCTTTCTTCTCAGCTTCTAACATAAAGTGACCTGCATAACTGGTACCCCAATCATTAGCTGAATTTTCGCCCATCCAATAACTAAGACCACCATTAGGTTTTTGGAAATTTCCTAGTCGGTTAATACCTTTTTCAATATTAGACTTAATCTGTTGTTTTCGTTCGTAAGTCAAATCAAAAATATCAGAAAGGAATAACTGTGGAAATACACTCGAGGTGGTTTGCTCAACGCAGCCGTGTGGATATCGAATGAGATACTCCAATCGTTTTGATAAATCCATAGGCGGTAGGGTTGAAAATTCCACCGTCGCCGAATTTGTTCCTGAAACTCCAAATGTTGAAAAATTCAATGTTTCTGAAGCAAAAGCCTCTAACTTGGCATTTTCGAATCTGGAGCTTATCGGATTCGGATTTACAACATCCAGCTCTACTTTGTAAAATGATTTTTCTCCATGTCCCGAAGCAATTACCTCTATGGTATTTAAGCCTTTTGCCTTGCTTACATCCAATTCAAAATAGGTCATTTGCTCTTCAGGTTTGATAAATTTTAATGTGGTTGAAGATTTTCCTACGGCAGAAATTCCATCGCTTAATTTTAAACTAATATTGACATCCTTTATGTTTTTTTCCATAGCAAAAACGGTTACCGGCAAGGTCACTTTTTCTCCCGGACTTAATTTCCGCGGAAGCGTCGCCAAAACCATGAGAGGTTTCTTGACAGGTACTGATTTATCCGTGCTTCCGTAGGATTCAGTATTTGCATTTCCGGCCACGACCATAGCTCGTACCGAACCGATGTAATTTGGCATTTTCAATTGATGTACCTTTGTGTTACCCGCTTCAAGTTCAAAGGGTCCGAGGTAATTTACAACAGGCTTAAACCTGTTGGCCTTTTTATTTTTTCCTTTTGCGGCACTACCGTCGCCACCAATGGCATAGACTTGGTCAATACTGCCGGAATATGCACCAATAACATCGTCAAAAACATCCCAGGTTCTTACGCCAAGGGCTTCTCGAGCGTAAAATTTATCCCATGCATTTGGAGTTTTAAATCGAGTCAAATCCAATAGTCCTTCTTCCACGACAGCAATGGTATAAGTCATTTTCTTATTGTTTTCTTCGGAAACTTTAAGGGTGAATTTTTCTTCGGGCCTTAAAACATCGGGCATTTGTAAAACAGGTTTTAAAATGGTTTTTGGGTCTTCAACCAGAATAGGAATTACGCCATACAATCGAATAGGTAAGTCATTGCTGGTAATGGCATGCGGTTGTAATAATGAGATATTGGCGAATACGTTAGGCGCCATTTCGGATGTTATCGGAATTTTGACAGTCGTCTCCCCAGAACTGGTTTTTACCCACTTATACTCTAAAACATCAGCCCCATTTTCCAAACTAACAAGTGCACGGCCCTCACTTCCAGATGGAAATGTGATTGTTGCAGTTTCACCAACCTTGTATTTTTCCTTATCTGCTGAAAATACCAGCATTTTGGCAGCTTCCTTATCATTGCCCGTTGAAATGTTAGACCAATTTTTATAAAAATAGGCGGTTCTACCGGTAGCGTGACCACTAACGGGGTCAAGTACTCTTATCAAGTATCTGCCACGTTCATTTTCAGGAATTTTTATGTTAAAATTGGCAAGTCCATTAGAATTTGTAGAAATTTTCTTGTCTATTATCGGGCGATGGTAACTATTGGAAACATAGCTTGACAAATTATCGTAACTTGAATTCCACCACCATCGCCACTCCACTTTATAAACCTTAAGCTCAAGATTATCCCTTTTTAATGGTTTGCCATTCTCATCAACAACCGCTAGGTCGAAAGTTTGGTTAATGTCAGTGAAATAAGAACCGTAGGCATTTCCTTTCGGAGAACGCAGACCAACATAAGATTCATAAGGCGAGTAGGGTTTTACAAAGGCATCCAAAGAAAAATCACCCCCTTTTTCAAAAGCTCTCACCAAAAACTGGGCATTAAGCATGCCTGGGGCATTTTGACCTACATCTATTGATGTGTTTATTTTGGCCTGACCTTCAGCGTTTAGTTGCCCATCGAAAATGGTCAATTCCTCAGTTGAAAAATTACGCGTTGGGTCATTGAACACATAGCCTTTATAATTTTTGAAATTTGTGGCTGTACTAGTAAATTTTGCTTTGATTTCAGCTTTAATGTTTTTGGCCGGCGCACCATGAAGCCATTTTACATCTAAATGACCATCTAATGGTTCTTTGCTGGTTAAAACCTTGTTTTCAAAGTCAATGTTAATCTTAAGTCGATTTGGCTTGACTGTTTCAACCTTGAGTGATTTGTAGAATTTTGCACCTCCAACAGAAACTTTCGCATTGTAGTTGCCAGTCTTACCTTCGGCAGAAGTAATAACTGGAAATGCGTATAGATTGTTCAATTGCTCGGTGGCTACTTTCTTATAAATGAGTTTGCCGTTCGGGTCGGTCACTTCCATTTTAACGGGATGCCTTTTTGGTAGTTTGTTGTCGGCATCATTTAGCATGAAACTTAAAAACAAGGTATCGCCAGGTCGCCAAACACCACGCTCACCGTAGATATAACCTTTCAGACCGCGTTCTAAACGGTTTCCGGAGACATCAAATTTACTGAGTGACAGGGAGTTTCCGTCATTGAGTCTTAGGTAAGTAGTTTGTTTGCCCTTTGATACTATTGCGAATGAAGCGTAGTTTTTTCCCTTAAAAGTAGCTAGACCCTCAGAGTCAGTTGTAACAGCACCGATTTCCTGTTGCTGAAAATTGAAGAGCTTGATTGTGGCATTATGTTCAGGATTTGTACTTAAAATATTGGTGACTGCGAAATAGTAGTCGTTTTTGGCACCTTTTTTTACAATCACCCCCAGATTGGACGCCAAAAGATTTTGTGAAACGATTTTATTTTGATTATAATATGAATCGTGGCAAGGGTTGTCACGCTCACGCCAGTTATAGCGGTAATTTCGATAGTTGTAAATACGATTATCCCAGTATTGTTCCTCGCGAATATCTTCTAATTCAGGTGAGGTTTCAGCATAGTCTTGGTTATAGTCGTCCTCTTCGTAATAGTAATCATCTTCTTCATCTTCATTGAGATTGTTATTTGTTGATTGGGCTTCACAATCGTAAAGGGAATACGACTTTTTGAAGCTAACTTCAACTCTATAAATTGCCCCAGCATCTGCTTTGAATAGTTTTGATAAGTCGATGCTGTAGGCCTTCCATTTCCCAGAATTTTCTCCTGCAGTTTGAAGTTCTATGGTCTTTTTTGCAATACGGCGTCCCACCCTTTTAATACTATGTTCATTATTGCTGTTTAGATTGTTGTCTTGTAAAAATTGAAGTACATTATCTTCAAATATCTTTATGATTCTAACCTCAACGGCACTAAGGTTAACAGCTTCAAAATTCAATTTTAGTTCTTTGGAATTCGGTAAAATAGTTCCATTGCTTATCAGGCGAACCATTGGCTTTTCTTCTTCAAAAGAAATTAATTCAGAAAAGGGATCTTTTAGTTTGTAGCCATCAGAATTCGATATGCCTTTAAATACATCCACCTGCAGATTTCCTGAAAGTTTAACTTCCGGGTATATCTTTAAAACGTTACCGTCAACTATAAATTTTGGATTTTTTGAATTTTGGATACTAACTAATCCATCAAAATTTTGCTGTTTTTTTAATTGGTCTGAAAAATTAATTGACAAATACTGCTCCGGACTTTTTATGGCCTGCACATTTAGAATGGTGAAATTATTTATTCCCGGAATTGTGATTTTATTTTCTCCAATATTGTTGGAACTGATTGATTTACCATTCCATTTCACAGTAATTTCGGCATCTTCAATTTCTCTTTTGATGCTATCGATTTTGAATTCAAAATACTTTGAGTTTTGATTGGCTTCGTTCCAATTTATTGACAAAGCCCTGCCGTTTTGAGAAGCGGTTACCAATTGCTTGGCGTTTTCCAATGAAATGATATCAGCTGATTTTATGACTGCTTCTAAATATTGCCATTTTTTTGAATAGGACTGTAAATCATTTGTTCTAATACTAAAGTTTGGCTTTATGGTTTTAAACTGAAAGGTGTAGGTTTTGTAATCTGTCGAAATGTTTTTGTAGATTTTATCCAACTTCACTGAAACCGAATATTCGGTCGCTGGTTCGAGGTACTCGTCTGGGGTAAAAAGTAAACGTCGTGGACTGATTAAGGTTAACTTACCCTCAACAAAGGGTTGGATGCTTACAATTTCTTCTAAAATTTCCTCCCCTGTTTCCCAACCCTCAATGTCCTTAGATAAATTTATGGAAATAGGATTCGCGACCGATTGAAGACCTGAGGTGGTATAGCTGATGTAATCCCTAAATTTGAATAGGTTATCAGCGGCTTTTGATTCTTCAGTTCTGTTTTTACAAGAAAATAGGAAGTTGGTTAAAAGCAGAAAAAGAAAGAAATGACGAAGTTTCATGGCGCGAATATTTAAGTTGATGAGTCCATTCAAATGTAACCAATACATGGATTTGATTTAAGTCAAAACCTTGATTCGTCAACTATAAAATAGTAAGTGTTTGGGGTGGTTTAGAATTCGCAAGGAATAGTAAAAACCGCAAATTTTACCGTTTTGAATAAAGGACGCGAAAACCTCAAAGATTTCTAAAACTTTTTGGGCTTGGATTTCAGATTGCTTAGAAGCATTTTAATGTCCCATTAGGTACTAAATATCGGTGCCTGTTTTATTTCGATTTGTCCTTCGTGCCTTAAATGCAGAATAATACATATTGATTTTATGAATGTAGGAATACCAATCGGTAAATAGCTTTAATGCAAGGTGCATTCAAAATGATACCGTACCTACGGCACGGGATGAGGTGTCAAATTTAATTTCTACCGATATATTGTGCCTGACGGCACATTTCAGTATCTGCCTTTATTTAAAAGAACTTGATTCGATTTGTAAAAATAAGTCATTTAAACAATTTTATATTTAGTGATATTGTCAATTATAAATCAGTTTATTTAAAAGATTAGAAAAGTGAATTTATGCTATGTAAGCCCAAAGGCTTATGTCCCGTTAGGGACTAAATATCGGTAGCCAATTTTATTTTGGTTTGTCCCTGTGCCGTAGGTACAGTATATTATATTTCTTCAAACAAATAGCGTTCATCATAGTCTACGTCAAACTCTTTTAAAAACTCAATATATTCTTCTCTAAATGATTTAGTTCTATGGTGTTCCTCTTGATTCGAAACATAATTCGCTACCCTCGCTATTTGGTTTTTGGAATAAGAAAATGCCCCATAGCCCGATTGCCAAGAAAATTTACCTAAAACCAAACGATTATCATTTATCCATTTTGAGGAAGACTGTTTTACCCGTTTAATCAAATTAGAAAGGGAATCCGTAGGTCTCATCCCGAAAAGTAAATGGATGTGGTCTGGCATACCATTTATTTGAATCATCTTATGCCCCTGATTTTGTAAAATTCCAGTTATATATTTATACAACTCAATTTTCCAACTGTTGTGGATTAGACATTGACGATTTTTAACAGCAAATACAACTTGTATGTGTATTTGGGTGTAGGAGTTTGCCATATTTTGGGTTTCGTTTTTATGTTTATAGCGTACCTACGGCACGCAGGTTATTCATCTCTTAATAGCTACCGATATTTAGTGCCTACGGCACATGATTTTTGTTATGGTCTTCATAACTTTTTCGACCTTGATTTCAGTTTCAATTTAATTTCAATCACAAGGTATTCCCCCGCCTACAGTCGGGGTCAGGGGGCCTTAGGGGCCTCAAACATTTCAACCACCAATTCTCCATCATCATTCATCATTGCTCTGAACATGCCAGATGTATTGAATTCCGCGACCATGTTACCTTCCTTATCCACGGCAATTATGCCGCCATTTCCACCCAATTCGGGATTTTTCTTTTGAATTACTTCTTTGGCGGCTTGCTCCAGGGTTTTTCCGCCGTATTGCATCATAGCAGAAATGTCATAAGCTACCATCCCTCGAATAAAATACTCACCCCAGCCCGTTCCAGATACTGCACAAGAGTTGTTGTTTGCGTAAGTTCCTGCGCCAATTATTGGAGCATCACCAACGCGACCGTATCGTTTGTTGGTCATTCCTCCTGTTGATGTTCCCGCAGCCAAGTTTCCATTTTTATCTAAAGCGGCACAGCCTACCGTTCCATATTTTGAGTCTTTAATCCCTTCATCGTAAAACACCTTTTTATCGGCCTCCATTACTTTTTTCATTTCATAATCCTTGACCCGATTCAGGGATTTCAATGCTTTTTCGGTTTTAAAGTAGTCTGGGTCAACAATTTCAAGCCCCTGTTCTTTGGCGTAGGTTTCTGCGCCATTCCCGGCCATCATTACATGGGGCGAATTTTCCATGATTTCACGGGCAAGGTTTATTGGATTTTTAACATTGGTGGTACCTGCAGAAGCTCCCGCATTCAGAGTATTGCCATCCATAATTGATGCGTCAAGTTCATTGGTTTCTGTATTGGTCAAAACCGCACCCTTACCCGCATTAAATAAAGGAGAATCTTCCAACACGTTGATGGTCTTTTGAACAGCCTCAATACTGCTCCCGCCATTTTTAAGGATTTCATATCCCGTTCTTATCGCTTCTTCTAATTTATCGCGATATGCTTTTTCACGTTCGTCACTAATATTTTCCTTTTTAATTGAACCCGCACCGCCATGAATGATAATGGCAAATTCAGCTTTGTTTTCGGTTTTAGCGACAGGACTTTTCTCGACGGAATCGTCTTTGTTTTCTGTTGATGTTTCTGAGGAATTTTTACAGCAAAACAGAAGACATATGAAACATAAAATGGTGATTGAATTTTTCATTTTTTATTGAGTTTGAATCTGCTTTAAAGTTAGGTTATTAAGTCATTTAGCTGAAGCAAAAACAGCAAATAATTAGTAACTTCGCCGAAATATTCAATAATTCATAAAAAATAATACAAAATGGAAGCAGTTGCTACCAATTTCGGAATAAAAGATGCTTTAGATCAACTAGGCGTTAAGCATGTAAATGAAGGTACATCCACGGGGTCTGATAACTTCGCCAATGGCGAAATAATTGAATCTTATTCGCCCGTTGATGGGGAATTAATTGCTAAAGTAAAATCTTCCTCGAAGGAAGATTACGACAAGGTGATGGAAGCTGCAACTTCTGCCTTTAAATCTTGGCGAACCAAACCTGCTCCGCAACGTGGTGAGATAGTGCGTGAGTTTGGTGAAAAGCTGCGAGAAAAGAAAGAGCCTTTGGGCAAGTTAGTGTCTTATGAAATGGGAAAATCCTATCAAGAGGGTCTTGGCGAGGTTCAGGAGATGATTGACATCTGCGATTTTGCGGTTGGTTTATCGCGACAATTGCACGGCTTAACCATGCATTCTGAACGTCCTGGTCACAGAATGTACGAGCAGTACCATCCTCTCGGGGTTGTTGGCATTATTTCGGCATTTAATTTCCCGGTTGCTGTTTGGGCCTGGAATACGGCTTTAGCTTGGGTTTGTGGCGATGTCTGCGTTTGGAAGCCTAGTGAAAAAACGCCCTTGTGCGGGGTTGCCTGTCAAAATATTGCCGCTGAGGTTTTTGCTGAAAATAACCTGCCCGAGGGAATTTCCTGCTTAATCAACGGTGATTACAAGGTAGGGGAGTTCATGACAAAAGATTCGAGAATACCTCTCGTATCGGCAACAGGTTCTACCCGAATGGGTAAAATAGTAGCGCAAGAAGTTGCTGGACGTCTTGGGAAGTCACTTTTGGAGCTTGGAGGCAACAACGCAATCATTGTAACGCCTGATGCCGATGTGAAAATGACAGTTATTGGGGCGGTTTTTGGAGCTGTGGGAACTTGTGGCCAGCGCTGTACTTCTACCAGAAGATTGATTATCCATGAAAGTATATATGATAAAGTTAAAAATGCCATCGTTGATGCCTATAAACAATTACGCATCGGTAATCCACTGGATGAAAATAATCATGTTGGGCCTTTAATTGATAAAGATGCGGTCAAGAATTACCAAAGCGCACTTGAAAAAGTCGTTGACGAAGGCGGAACTATTATAGTTGAAGGCGGCGTGCTTGAAGGTGAAGGTTACCAGAGCGGCTGTTATGTAAAACCTGCCATTGCTGAGGCCAAACCAGAATATGAAATCGTTCAGCACGAAACGTTTGCGCCAGTTTTATACCTGCTGAAATATTCTGGTGACGTGCATAATGCGATTGATATTCAAAATAATGTTGCTCAAGGATTATCTTCTGCAATTATGACCAATAATCTGCGTGAGGCGGAGGCATTCTTGTCAGTACAAGGTTCAGATTGTGGTATCGCAAACGTGAATATTGGTACTTCTGGAGCCGAAATTGGCGGTGCTTTTGGCGGTGAGAAAGAAACCGGTGGAGGACGTGAATCGGGCTCTGATGCTTGGAAAATTTATATGAGACGTCAAACTAATACGATAAATTATACAACTGAATTACCACTGGCACAGGGTATTAAGTTTGATCTATAGAAGTCGATTTTCAATTCTAATTGAGCCATCTCGGATTCGAGGTGGCTTTTTTTATTTTTCTATTTAAGAATTCGAATTAAACTTTTAGACTTTATAAATGTCTAAATGATAATGAACACAAAGCAATTTCAACATCTTCACGCTCGTGCCGGTTTTGGTATATCAAAATCATTACACCATAACTTATCCAAAAAACAGGATAGATTTAATGTCGTTAATGACCTGTTAAGTGCTTCAGATCCAATTACAGAATTGAAAGTTGATATTTCAGAATTTGAAAATTTGACGCTACAGGACTTTAGGGATAAGGCCACGCGTCAAAAAATTCAGAAACAAAGTAGAATGAAAATGCTTGATTTCAATAAGAAATGGATTGAGCGACTTTCTAATACTAACGAAGTTTTAAGAGAGAAAATGACCTTATTCTGGGCAAATCATTTTGTTTGCCGGGACAACCTTAACGTCATACATATAAATCAGTACAATAACAAACTCAGAAAGAATGCTCTTGGTAATTTCGGTGATTTTGTAAAAGCCGTATCCAAGGAGGCTTCAATGTTGAAATATCTTAACACTAAACAAAATAGGAAGAAAGAACCCAACGAAAACTTCGCTAGGGAATTGATGGAGCTTTTCACCTTGGGGGAGGGTCAATACAGCGAGACTGACGTTAAGGAGGCCGCAAGGGCATTCACTGGCTATAATCACGATTTGCGTGGCAATTTTAAATTTAGAAAATTCCAACATGATGCAGGTAAAAAGGATTTTCTTGGGAAATCAGGGAATTTTAAAGGTGATGATATTATAGATATCATTTTAGAGCAACGGCAATGTGCACGTTTCGTTTGCGAGAAAATCTACAGCTATTTTGTGAATGATAATGTCAATTATGACCATATTGAGGAAATTTCAGAAGTATTTTATAAAGATTACAATATTGAAAACTTGATGCGGTATATCTTTAGTTCAGATTGGTTTTATGACGATAATAATATAGGGGTTAAGATTAAGTCCCCAATTGAGTTTTTAGTTGGTATGCGTAATATCGTACCAATTACGTTTCAAAACAGGAAGGATTTATTGAAAATCCAAAAGCTACTAGGGCAGGTCTTATTATTCCCACCCAATGTTGCGGGTTGGAAGGGCGGTAAAAATTGGATAGACGCCAATACGATGATGCTTAGATTAAAACTTCCTTCTGTAATTCTATCCAATGCCAAAATTTCCATTCAGGAAAAAGGGGAATTTGAAGATTCTTATGAAAAATATTATACCACTAAAAAGCGTAAGCAATTTGTCAAGGCAGATGTAGATTGGGAGCAATTTGACAAAACGTTCGAAGGAACGGCTTTTGATGAATTAAAGGATATCATACTTGCTACAAATTTGTCTAAGGGAGCCAAGGATTATATATCGGGCTTAAACCAAAATAGTAAGCGAAATTTTTGCGTTCAATTAATGTCTTTACCTGAATACCAAATGTGCTAAAAGAGAAAATATTATGGATAGAAGACATTTTATAAAACAGACAAGCTTAGCAAGTAGTTTAATTTTTGTTCCAAATTTCTTACGTGCTTTTGAACATATCTCCCCCAAAACATTAGGGTATAAGCGTTTGGTAATGATTCAACTGGCGGGTGGAAACGATGGTTTAAATACTGTAGTGCCTTTTAATAATGATATTTATTATCAAAGTCGGCCCACAATTGCCTTAAGTAAAACAGAGGCCATTGAGATTGATGATGAGCTTGGCTTCCATTCTAACTTAATGTCGCTCAAGCGTCTTTTTGACGATGGACATCTTACAATTATAAATAACGTTGGTTATCCAAATCCTGTGCGGTCTCATTTTAGGGCAACAGACATTTGGCAAAGCGCAAGTTCGCATGACAAATATCTCCAAACCGGATGGATTGGGCGTTATCTAGATTATTATGGAAAGCCACCCTATACTGCAATTGAAATTGATGATAGTTTATCATTGGCGCTCAAAGGCGAGGTGAGCAACGGTATAGCAGCTAAAAACCCACAGGTATTGTATAGGACTGCACAAGACCCCTATTTCAAGAATCTTCTGCACCACTATAAAGACGAACATTTAAGCGAACACAACTTAGGCTATCTGTATAAAACGATGCTTTCTGCGCAATCCTCTGCTAAGTACATTTTTGAGAAGTACGATGCCGCTGAAAACAGAGCCGAATACCCACAAAACAATTTTGCAAATCAGCTTAAAACCATGTCTAGACTTATAAATTCTGGAATGGACACCAAGGTTTTTTATTCATCTTTGGGAGGTTTTGATACGCATGCCAATCAGCTGAATCCCCAAAAAAGACTTTTAAAAATCTATGGGGATTCCATCGGCGCTTTTGTAAACGATTTAAAGAAACAAGGGACTTTCAACGATACTTTGATTGTAACCTTTTCAGAATTTGGAAGGCGTGTAAAACAAAACGCTGCCAACGGAACCGATCATGGTGCAGCTAGCAATGTTTTTATTATTGGGGGACAATTAAAACAACCAGGATTTTATAATGATTTGGCTAGTTTGGAGGATTTAGATAGTAACGGCGATTTAAAATATAGTGTTGATTTTCGCTCTATTTACGCGACCCTACTGGAAAAGTGGCTTGATGTTGAACATCAAACGGTTTTAAATAACAACTTCGAATTATTAAAATTCATATAAAAAACCTGCTTCTTTTCACCACTGAAACGAAACAGGTTATATGTAAA
>JBCCOJ010000004.1:0-40732 GCA_039025415.1 Bacteroidota bacterium
CATCATTCTCACAAAACAAAATGAGTGGTAGGGTAATTGACAGCGAGACAAATTTACCAATACAAAATGCAGAGATTGTTGATGTTAGTTCCAATTCACCCCTCCTTACTAATAAAGCAGGGAGTTTTAAAGTAAGTAATTCAGGCAGTTACATAATTAAAAAAGAAGGCTATTTTGCTTTGGAATTATATATCTCAGTTAAAGATTATATTATTGTTCAATTACGTAAAACCCCATCCCTACTAGAGGAAATTGTTGTCAACGCCAACCACCTTCCTAGAAATCTAAGCTGGGAAACAGCGGCAGTAAGCCTAATAAGCCAAGAAAATATTGAACTAGCAAATAATACAGAATTTGCGCCTATTCTAAATAGAGTCCCAGGCGTTTTTATGCAAAATGGTGCTTTAAATACAAATCGAATCACAATTAGAGGCATTGGCGCAAGAAATCTATTTGGCACTTCAAAAATTAGAGCTTATTTCAAAGATATCCCTCTCACCAATGGAAGTGGCGAAACCATTCTCGAAGATTTTGAGCTAGAAAGTATTGCATCAATGGAAATCATTAAGGGAGCAACATCCAGTAGTTATGGTGCCGGTCTCGGTGGAACTGTAATTCTAAAACCTCAAAACGCCTATTTAAAGTCTTCAAATGCCCTAACCGAATTGCAAATTGGTTCTTTTGGTCTGTTAAAGACAACTACCAATATTAATCTAGGGTTTGACAGAAATAGTTTCCGAGTGGTCTATAGTAATACAAATAGTGATGGTTTTAGGGATAATAATAACTATAATCGCCAAACGTTTACCATCAATTCAAATCATTACCTTAACGAAAACAATGACATTTCCATATTTGGAAGCTTTGTAGATTTAAAGGCATTTATACCTAGCTCCTTAAGTGCTGAAGATTTTAACAATAACCCAGAACAAGCGGCTTTTAACTGGGCAAGCGCAAGAGGATTTGAAGATTCAAAACGTGGCCTCCTAGGTGTTACATGGAATCACAATTACAAATACAATCTCAAACAGATAATTAGCGTCTTTACCTCAATTCGTGAGAACTTTGAACCACGACCATTCAATGTTCTTGACGAAAATAGCTTGGCATTTGGAATTAGAAGTCGTTTGATTGGTAACACCAAACTGTTCAATAAAAACTTCAACTTCGTACTGGGGGGTGAATTCTTTCAGGACTATTATAAAAATAAAACCTTTGAAAATCTATATCAGGATTTTCCACCAGGTACTGGTAGTATTTCGGGCGAAAGGCTTTCAGATTTCAAGGAACGTCGAATGTATTACAATTTTTTTGCCGAAGCTGATTATGATGTTTCAGAGAAAACGCTTGTCTCCATTGGTTTGAACATGAACCAGACCAACTATAAATTAGACGATAGATTTCCAGTTTCAGAAAATAATTCTGATCAATCTGGAGATTTTCGTTTTAATGCGATTTTGTCCCCAAAATTTGGGATTTCACATCAATTTACTGAGTCCATCAGTTTTTTCTCGAGCATAAGTCATGGCTTTTCACCAATTTCACTTAATGAGACCTTACTGCCAGACGGGCAAATAAATACTGAGCTTAAACCAGAAACCGGTTGGAATTTTGAAATAGGAAGCAGAGGCAGGCTTTTTAAGGATAAATTGGTGTATTCAGCATCTATTTATAGGTTGAACATAAGCAACTTAGTCGTTTCAAGACGAACCGCACAAGATGAATTTATTGGCATAAACGCAGGAAAGACCAGACATGACGGTTTGGAGTTACAATTAGATTACCACTTAATTTCAAAGAAACAGTTTAATATAGAGCCCTTTCTAACTTATACTTTAAACAATTTTAGATTTGATGAATTTATTGACGGTAACGATGACTTTTCTGGCAATGACCTTACTGGAGTTCCAGACCAAATTTTGAACATTGGAGCCAGTTTTAGCACTAAATATGGCCTTTACGGAAACATTAACCACCAATATGTTGGTCAAATGCCCATAACCGACAGTAATTCCCTGTATTCAGAGTCATATACCTTAACCAACATTAAGATTGGCTTCAAAAGGCATTTGGCCGATGCTCTTAGTTTTAATGTATTTTTTGGGCTCAATAATATATTTGATGAAAAATACGCTTCGCAGATTTTGATAAACGCAAATAGCTTTGGAGGGCAGCCACCCCGATATTTTTATCCGGGTAATCCTGTAAATTATTTTTCGGGCATTCGTTTAAACTACGATTTTTAAGTATCTTCAACTCATAGAAAACTTCTGTTCAAGTTTGACTGGCAAATTTAAATTCAGTAATTAAAAGAAACTCCCTTAATGAAAATTTCGAAATTTATTCTAGGTCTTATCCTATTGGTGAACCTTCTGGCTTGTGCTCAGGATAAGAACCCTGTCAATACAAAAAATAGTTATGAAGTGG
This sequence comes from Bacteroidota bacterium, assembly GCA_039025415.1. Classification (GTDB taxonomy): domain Bacteria; phylum Bacteroidota; class Bacteroidia; order Flavobacteriales; family Flavobacteriaceae; genus Psychroserpens. The sequence continues at coordinate 2,428 of JBCCOJ010000004.1, forward strand.
TTGTTCCAGAATTGAATATTCCGTGGGGTTTTACCTTTTTGCCAGATGGCTCCATGCTGATAAATGAAAAATCTGGCGAGATTATCCATTTTAAGGACGGAAAAAAAGAGAAACTAATTGGAGTTCCAGAGGTTTATAATCGCGGTCAAGGGGGTTTACTGGACATTGAACTCCATCCTAAATACGATGAGAATGGATGGATTTACATTACCTACTCTTCATCTAAAGGCGAACAGAAAGGCGGTCACACAGCCTTAATGCGATTCAAATTAAAGGATAACACGCTAACTGAAAAACAATTACTTTATAAAGCGACACCTAATACCAAAAAAGGTCAGCACTTTGGCTCGCGGATTGTCTTTGACGATGATGGCTATCTGTTTTTTACAATTGGCGAAAGGGGTGCTCGAGATGTTAATCCACAGGATTTAACGCGAGACGGTGGTAAAGTCTATCGCTTAAATGATGATGGCAGTATTCCTAAAGACAACCCATTTGTAGATGAGCCGAATGCGATTAAGGCCATTTGGTCTTACGGCCATCGAAATCCACAGGGCATGAAAATTCATCCCGTATCTCGGGAAATATGGACTCACGAGCATGGGCCAAAAGGGGGCGATGAAATCAACATTATCAAACCAGGAAATAATTATGGTTGGCCAGTAATAAGTTATGGTGTCAATTATAGCGGTACTTCTTTTACAGACATCACAGAAAAAGAAGGTATGGAGCAACCGCTTCATTATTGGGTGCCATCAATAGCGCCGAGTGGTATGGCATTTATATCCAGTGATGTTTATGATGGTTGGAAGGGAAACCTTTTGGTTGGTTCTTTAAAATTTCAGTATTTAGACAACGTCTATCTCAAAAATGGGAAAGTTATTAAAGAAGAACGACTGCTTGATGGCGTGGGGCGAGTACGTTCGGTGGAGCAAGGACCAGATGGTTATATTTATGTGGGTATTGAAAATTTAGGTATTGTAAAATTGATTCAAACAAAATGAAGATGCCCCACCCATCCCGAATACTCGGGATGACCTCCCCAAGGGGAGGTAGAAATCCCACAGGTTATATATGATGAATTTATTTTTTAGATTATTTAGGTTTAACATTCTTTGTTTGTCTTTTTTGTTAATTTCCTGTAATTCAAAAGAAAAGAGAAAGTCTTATGCAGATGCGAGTGAAATTCGAAACGTAGCTCAAGATGATAAATTGAAAGAAAGCATGGCTCGCGGCGAAGAAATTTATAATGATTTCTGTATCAACTGCCATATGCCAAACGGAAAGGGTGTGGGAAGGACTTACCCGCCATTGGCAAATTCAGATTATCTAAAGGAAAATCAGGAAGAAAGTATTCGTGGGGTTAAATATGGTCAACAAGGTAGAATAGTCGTAAATGGCAAAGTTTATAATAATGCAATGATGTCAATGGGCTTGGAAGATGAAGAAGTTGCCGATGTGATGAACTATATCAATAATAGCTGGGGAAATGATTATGGAACGTTAATAACTGCCGAACAAGTTTCGGAAATTAAAAAGTAAGTTTCATATCGAATGTATAATTTTGTGATACAAAGTGATAAGTTATCTCGCTTTAAAACCATAAAATAGTATATGCTAATAATTGGAATAGCCGGTGGTACGGGCTGCGGAAAAACTACTGTGGTCAATCAAATCCTCGAAGAATTACCCGAGGGAGAGGTTGGTGTTATTTCACAGGATTCCTATTATAAAGATACATCGCACCTATCTTATGATGAACGTGTTAAGATTAATTTCGACCATCCAAGGTCAATTGATTTTGAATTACTAGAGCAGCATTTAAAAAGCCTTAAGTTAGGGCAGGTCATTGACCAACCAGTGTATTCATTTGTTGAACATAACAGAACTGGTGAAACCGTTAGGACCCAGCCTAGAAAAGTAATGATCGTTGAAGGCATCTTGATTCTTACCAACACCGAATTAAGGGAACTCTTCGACATAAAAATATACGTACACGCAGATAGTGATGAACGTTTGATCAGACGGCTTAAACGAGATATTTCAGAGCGCGGTCGGGATTTGGATGAAGTGCTTAAGCGCTATCAAAACACTCTTAAACCCATGCATGAACAGTTTATTGAGCCAATGAAAGAGTACGCTGATATTATTATCCCGAACAATAAATACAATACCGTGGCAGTTGGTATCGTGAAAACGATAATCAACGAAAAATTGAACTATGCTTAAAAACTTTAGAAGTGTTGCCTTAATAATTTCTGTTGGTTTTGCCATTTGGATGTTGTTTGTTGATGACAATTCATTATTGATACACAACGACTTAAATGAAGAGATTGACGACCTCGAAAATGAAAAAGCTTATTATCGCAATGAAATTGAAAAAGATAAAAAAGCCATTAAAGAGCTAAGTACAGAAGAGGGTGTTGAACGTATAGCTCGAGAAAAATACTACATGAAAAAAGAAAATGAGGAGATTTTCATTATTGAATACGAGGACAGTTTAAAAATCGCCGAAAACAATGAGTAAATCCTTATTTAATGAGTTTGAACCGGTTTCTTCAAAACAATGGAAACAAAAAATTCAGGTCGACCTAAAAGGTGCTGATTACAATGAGGCGCTGATATGGCAATCTACGGAAGGTATCAATGTAAAACCCTTTTACCATCAAGATGATTTTAAAGAGCTACCTGAAATTTCTGAAACTAATGTTAGCAATTTTAAAATTTGCCAAACCATCTTTGTAGACGATGTAAAAGTATCAAATGGCATCGCATTAGATACCATTTCCAGAGGTGCAGAAGCAATTAGGTTTATTATTCCCTCTGAAAAGGTCAATGTGGAAGAATTACTCAAAGGGATTTCCTCCAAGGAAATTAATCTCTATTTTGAATTTCAATTTTTGAATGAGAACTATATTGAGCAAATCCCTAAGGAAAATACTTTTGTACTTACTGACACCATAGGACACTTAGTAAAAACAGGAAACTGGTTTGAAAATTTAAATAGTGATGGTCAAAATTTTGTAGGTATTGTAAAGAAAACTTCTAGCTTTTCGGTTGATGTTTCCATATTTCAGAATGCTGGAGCGAATATGATTCAGCAGTTGGGGTATGCCATGGCGCAGGTTTCAGAGTATTTAAATGTCCTAGACGATAAATTGACCAATGATGAAAAAGCCCAACTAGTTCCAATCTTTAAGGTTTCCGTAGGCACAAATTACTTTTTTGAAATCGCAAAACTTAGGGCGATTCGCAAGTTATATAAAGAAGTTGCAGAGGCATTTGGCTGTAATATTAAATGTCACATTTTTTCAATACCAACCAAAAGAAACAAGACCCTGTACGACTATAACGTCAATATGTTGCGTACCACCACCGAGTGCATGAGTGCCGTTCTTGGTGGCGCAGATGCTGTCAATAATTTGGCTTACGATGCCATCTATCATAAGGATAACGAATTTGGGCAGCGTATATCAAGAAATCAACTACTGATTTTAAAAAATGAAAGTTATTTTAATAAAGTGGACAATCCAGCTGACGGTAGCTACTATATTGAAAAATTGACCGAAGAACTCTCAGAAAAGGGACTCAAATTGTTCAAGGAAATTGAATCAAATGGTGGTTTTTTATCACAATTGAAATCAGGAACGATTCAAAGAAAAATAAAGGAAAGCGCGCAAAAAGAACAAGCGCAATTTGACGATGGTAGTTTGACGTTATTGGGCACTAATAAATACCCTAATGCAGAAGACAAAATGAAAGATAATCTGGAGCTATATCCATTTATTAAAATGAATCCAGTAAAAACCTTAATCGAACCGATAATCCCAAAACGACTAGCCGAGAATTATGAAAAATCGAGGCTTGAACAAGAAAATGCGGAATAACAAACACTGAATACTGAATTCTTAATACTGAATTCTTAATACCAATCAAACGGAAATGAAATCAAAACTTACCCTAATCGCATTAGCGCTAATCTTGTTCAACTGCCAAACTGAAAAAAAGCCACAATTAGCTTACAAGTACGTTACTGGGGAAAGTTCATCAATGACCTGCGAATCAGTTGATATGAAATTATTTGAAGAAGCGCTACTATCTTTTGAAAATGACATTAATCAACATTACACTCCAGACCAAAAAACCCCATCGAGGGCTTACAGCCAGTATATGAGAGGAAACATCAGAAATAATGTCAAGTTCAAGGAAATCGTTAGTCAGCATTCCATAGACATCTACAATGCCTTAAAAGCTGAAAAAGACCTATGGTTGGTTTCAGAAAATCAAACCGATTTGAACTTTCAGCATCCCCTATTCAAATGCATTGGCGAAAACATAAGCAATGATGATATGCGACGCACTTACAATGCGCTATTAAGCACAAATAGCATGTCCATGCGCATGATTGGAAATGAATTACAGCGCAAGGCCTTTACTATGAATAAAGATAAGTACGCCGCTGTTTTTTCCGCATTGATCACTTATTATAATAATTTCCATAAACTGGATTTTTCAAATTCAGAAGATGAAGACAGGAAAAACTAAAGCCAAGATTATCAATAAGAAACCTTTAATATTGAAATCCATTTGAAACGGAAAAACCTTCAACATATAAGCTTAAAAACTGAAGCTAAAGCTCAAAACCAAAGTATTACCACTAATTTTAATACTGCTGAAGATATCTCTGTAAAGTCAAAATATTCAAAGTTGGATATTGAAGACTTGGAACATTTGGACTTTGTTGCTGGCATTTCGCCAAATCTTCGAGGGCCGTACTCCACCATGTACGTGAGACGCCCATGGACCATTAGGCAATATGCAGGATTTTCAACAGCTGAAGACAGTAACGCTTTTTATCGAAGAAATCTTGAGGCAGGTCAAAAAGGGCTTTCGGTAGCTTTTGATTTAGCCACCCACCGTGGCTATGACTCAGACCACGAAAGAGTCGTAGGCGATGTAGGCAAGGCTGGGGTAGCGATTGACTCGGTTGAGGATATGAAAATTCTGTTTGATCAAATCCCACTGGATAAAATGAGCGTTTCAATGACTATGAATGGTGCCGTCTTGCCCATCATGGCCTTTTATATTGTCGCTGCTGAAGAACAAGGTGTAAAACCAGAACAACTATCCGGAACCATCCAAAATGATATTCTAAAGGAATTCATGGTAAGGAATACCTACATCTATCCGCCATCACCATCAATGAAAATCATTTCAGATATATTTGAATACACCAGTAAGAACATGCCGAAGTTCAATAGCATTAGTATTTCTGGATATCACATGCAAGAAGCCGGTGCAACCTGCGATATTGAACTGGCCTATACCCTGGCTGATGGTCTGGAATATATAAAGACTGGGCTTAAGGCTGGAATGGATATTGACACCTTCGCCCCTCGCCTGTCATTTTTCTGGGCCATTGGTATGAACCATTTTATGGAAATCGCTAAAATGCGCGCGGCTAGAATGCTCTGGGCCAAATTGGTAAAACAGTTTAATCCAAAAAACCCTAAATCGTTAGCTTTACGAACGCATTCACAAACTTCTGGTTGGAGTTTAACCGAACAGGACCCCTTCAATAATGTAGCAAGAACGGCAATTGAAGCTACAGCTGCAGCCTTTGGGGGAACCCAAAGTTTACACACAAATGCATTGGATGAAGCCATAGCCCTGCCAACTGATTTCTCAGCAAGAATCGCAAGAAACACCCAAATTTTTCTGCAAGAGGAAACGCATATTACAAAGACAGTTGATCCCTGGGCAGGTAGTTATTACGTGGAAAAATTAACTCATGATATCGCCCAAAAAGCATGGAAACTTATTCAAGAGGTAGAGGAGCTTGGTGGAATGACAAAAGCTATTGAAGCGGGAATTCCAAAATTAAGAATTGAAGAAGCTGCTGCCAGAAAACAGGCAAGAATTGACTCTGGAAAAGATGTGATTGTCGGTGTCAATAAATACCGTCTTGCTGAAGAAGACCCCATATCCACCCTAGAGGTGGATAATCAAACGGTCAGAAATGGTCAAATAGCGAGATTAGAACACATAAAATCAACACGCGATGAAAAGGCAGTTTTAAATGCACTATCCAATTTAACCGAAGCTGCTAAAAAAGGGAATGACAATTTATTATCTTTAGCTGTAAAGGCCGCACGACTCCGAGCTACGCTGGGAGAAATAAGCGATGCTATGGAAGTAGAGTTTGGTCGATACAAAGCACAGATAAAATCGTTTTCAGGAGTGTATAGCAAGGAAATAAAAGATGATAAAAGCTTCAAAAAAGCGCGTGAATTAGCAGATAAATTTGCTGAGCTTGACGGACGAAGACCTAGAATCATGATTGCCAAAATGGGACAGGATGGTCATGATCGCGGCGCAAAAGTCGTAGCAACAGGTTATGCAGATGTCGGTTTTGATGTAGATATTGGGCCACTTTTCCAAACGCCCAAGGAAGCAGCCAAACAAGCCGTTGAAAACGATGTCCATGTACTAGGTGTATCATCGCTAGCTGCTGGACACAAGACATTGGTACCGCAAGTTATCGAGGAACTTAAAAATTATGGGCGTGAAGACATTATGATAATTGTAGGAGGTGTCATCCCCAAACAAGATTACCAATTTTTATTTGATGCCGGTGCTGTAGCGGTTTTTGGACCTGGCACAAAAATAAGTGATGCCGCCATTTTTATTCTCGAGATTCTTTTAGATTAAAATTCTTTAGCTTGTGTTTTTAGTTCGTACACGCTCAAAGCTGTAATAAAACTAATTTTGGCACGCTGATTGCTATTTCTATACAAAACCATAAAACTCCTGTCTTATGAAAAAATTTATCTATTCCTTTTTTGCCCTAACGCTTTTAACTTTGTCGGCTTGCGAAGGCCCAATAGGTCCTCCAGGCCCTCCAGGATTTGATGGAACAGATGGTTTGGATGGTGGTATTATAGCGTCGTCTGCCTTCGAAATTGTAATCGATTTCAACGAGGCTAATAATTATGAATTTGTTGAGCCATATGGCTTTGAAGTATTTCCTTCTGATGTTACCTTGGTTTATATAAGTTGGGAGGTTGATAATGGCCAGGATGTTTGGCGTCTTTTACCACAAAATGTCTTTTTCGACGATAATTCGGTATTGACTTACAATTATGATTTTACTCAAAACGACGTTCGATTTTTTCTTGATGGAACAACAAACCTGAATACATTAGGCCCCGAATGGACCGATGAACAAGTATTTCGAGTGGTAGTTGTACCTGCTGATAATATAGATGGATTGGATATAACAAATTTCAATTTAGTCACTGAAAGTTTGGATATCGATAACTTTCAGATTAAATAGTATTTTATTTACTCGCAAAGGCTCAAATTAATATTTGGGCTTTTTTTATACCCAACAAATCCTAACTTTGGGCTCGTGTAAATAATTTCAAAATATGGAATCCATTTCGGTTTTCGACATGCTTAAAATTGGGATTGGCCCCTCAAGCTCCCATACCCTCGGACCTTGGCGTGCTGCCGAACGTTGGATTTCAGAATTGAAAAAAGCCAAGAGATTTGAAAAAGTTGAACGCATAAAGGTTGATTTATTTGGCTCTTTATCCCTAACTGGTAAGGGTCATGCCACCGACTATGCAGTACTTCTAGGCTTAAGTGGTGCTGATCCAGAAGAAATTCCCGTTGATACCATTGACGTAATTATTGCATCAATTAAGAATACGAAGAAACTACTATTCAATAACGAGCATCCATTACCTTTTGATTTGGAAAAGGATACAGTATTCAATCGTAAATTTTTACCCTTTCACGCAAATGCGCTAACGTTCACTGCTACAATCAACAATAGAAATTACAAGGAAACATTTTATTCTATTGGAGGAGGTTTTGTTGTAAAGGAGGAACGGCAAAATGCCAAGCGCAACAAACATATATTTTTTTGTACGTTTCCCTACCCAGTTGAAAATGGTAATCAACTCCTAAAATTTTGCGATCAACTCGATTTGCCTATCTCAGGGGTGGTACTTGAAAATGAAAAATCCATTCGCGATGAAATAACAATTGATGATGAAATAGAACGCATTTGGAATACCATGCTTGAGTGCATGTTTGTGGGTTGCCACACCGAAGGAAATTTACCCGGTGGCCTAAATGTAAGACGTCGCGCTTTTGACATTCACAAGGGTCTAATAAATTCTGAACTACCTTACGAAGACCCTCAGGAATGGTTGGAAACCATTCGCTCTACCGAAGTGAAATTTAGACAAATACTCAAATGGGTTAGCTGCTTTGCGCTTGCGGTCAATGAGGTTAACGCCTCGTTAGGAAGAGTCGTAACTGCGCCAACCAATGGTAGCGCTGGGGTTATTCCAGCCGTATTGATGTATTATTTAGTCATAGAAAACCACGAAGCTGATTTTGAAGCGATAAAGAAATTCTTGCTAGTTGCAGGAGAGATTGGTAGCATATTTAAAAAGGGCGCAACCATTTCAGCGGCTATGGGTGGTTGTCAAGCAGAGATTGGGGTGTCTTCGGCAATGGCAGCTGGTGCTTTGACCGAACTTCTGGGTGGCACGCCTGAACAGGTTCTAATAGCCGCCGAAATTGCAATGGAACATCACCTAGGGCTTACCTGCGATCCTATTGGCGGATTGGTACAAATCCCTTGCATTGAACGCAATTCAATGGGTGCAATCAAGGCGATTAGCGCAGCAGAATTGGCATTGGGTACAGACCCAAAAAATGTCAAAGTCCCTTTGGACAAAGTCGTCAATACCATGTGGGAAACCGCTAAAGACATGAACACCAAGTACAAGGAAACCAGTGAGGGCGGGCTTGCCTTAGGGGTCAATATGAGTGATTGTTAGAAGCCCCCTATAACTCCCCCAAAGGGGGAGGAAGGGCCCACCCCGGCCCTCCCAGAGGGAGGGAGTTCTCACCGTTGTGAGAATTTTATAATATTAAATTATCTCGTACTTTTAATTTATCATGGAAAAGAAGCTAACGTCTGAGTAGTTCACCCTCCCTTCGGGAGGGACGGGGTGGGCTTGTTTCTCGTATCCACGATATAAATAATTTTCCAGTCATCTTCATCCTTAAACAATTGGAATGAATTGACACCGGTATGGGATAATTTACCATTGAGATAAAACTCATAAGGTGTCCATGCATGAGCCATATTGCCGTCAATCTTAATATCATAATCCAGTAATTTCTCATTGAAGGTGACGGTTTCTGGAATGCTCAAAATCGAATTCAAAAAATTTTCAAATTTTGAAGTATCAAGTTTGGCCTTACCACCTCGCCTGCTATCAACAGACTGCATTTTGATTTCCGTGTGAACCGTTTTGAGAATTAAAACACTATCCTGTGCATGAAACCCTTTAAAAAATTCTTTAATGGTGTTCTTTACTTTTAGTTCTTCGGGATTTTGGGAATAAACTTGAAATGACATTATTAATACTAAACAGATAAGAAAATTTTTCATGAATAATTATTTAATAAAATATACCTAAAAATAAAGGATTAAAATTTCAGATAGAAGAATGTTAATAAAAACACAGTATTTTTACTGTAATTAACAAAAACGTTCTCAACTGTAATCGAATGATTACGATTTTATAACGTGAATTCATAACACATATGTCCACTGCCAAAAAAGATTACAAACGCATTACAGTAAAGTCTCTTGTTGAAATGAAACAGCACAGGGAAAAAATATCAATGTTAACCGCTTACGATTATACTATGGCAAAAATAGTGGATAGTGCCGGGGTGGATATTATTCTTGTAGGTGATTCCGCAAGTAATGTTATGGCAGGCCATGAAACAACCCTACCAATAACTTTAGACCAAATGATTTATCATGCCTCGTCTGTGGTACGCGCCATAAATAGAGCATTGGTCGTTGTAGATTTACCCTTTGGGAGTTACCAGAGCGACCCTAAAGAAGCCTTGCGGTCTGCAATTAGAATAATGAAAGAATCTGGTGGTCATGCGGTAAAGCTTGAAGGCGGCAAAGAAGCAAAAGAATCCATAAAACGTATACTTAATGCGGGAATACCGGTAATGGGACATCTTGGCCTGACGCCACAATCCATATATAAGTTTGGAACTTATACGGTGAGAGCAAAAGAAGAAGCTGAAGCCAAAAAATTAAAAGAGGATGCGATTATGCTTGAGAAAATTGGATGTTTTGGAATAGTACTCGAAAAGATACCTGCAAAACTTGCAGAAGAAGTCGCTAAAAGCGTATCTATACCAGTCATTGGAATAGGAGCTGGCTCAGGTGTTGATGGCCAAGTGCTCGTTCTTCACGATATGATTGGCATGACCTATGAGTTTCAACCGCGATTTCTACGACGTTATATGAATCTCTACGACGATATGAGCAATGCAATTTCCCAATACGTTGACGATGTTAAGTCAAAAGATTTTCCTAATGATAAGGAGCAGTATTAAAGCCCACCCCAACCTTCTCATTGGGAGGGAGTTTTTACTCGGACAGCCCCCCTCTAACTCCCCCAAAAGGCGGAGGATTCTTACTCAAACGTGCTATCCAATTATTGATAAAGATTAGGCTCCTTTCGCAATTCAATTTATGTTTTGAGTCGATTTTTCAGTCCATGAGACTTTGCGCCTCAGCGTCTCTGCGAGACACTTAAAAAAATTCAACGCTGTTCAAAATCAATCCAGAAGCTGGAGCGATAAATCCCATGACTTCCCTGCTATCTGGTTTAAGGGAATCTTCTATATATTTTAAATCGACATCTCCTCGACCCAAATTAACCAACGCACCCATCATCAAGCGAATTTGATTTCTACCGAATCCCTCCCCTCTGACTTTCAAAAGATAACTTTCCGTGGGGAAAAAATTAGCAGTAAATAAGTTGTTTTCAGAAATTTCACAATGTATGACCTCTCTTTCATATAGACCTTTATCTGTTGCTTTATAACAATAAGGTTTGAAATTGTGTTTGCCTTCAAATAACTTTGCGCCTTTTTTCATGATTTCAATATCAAGCTCCTCCAAAAACGTGGTCATAATTGGCGCACAAAAGGGATGGCACTTTTGCCCATGCGTGAAAACGTAAATGTATTCCTTTACTTTTGGGTGTTGGATGATGTTGAAATCAGCATCGACTTCTTTCATGCCCAACGCCCTGATATCTTGAGGCAAATTGAAATTGAACAAGTCAATAAACGTTTCAAAATCTGTTAGTTCATGGTAAATAAAAAGTTCAAAAGCGGTCTCGTTGGCTGACACCATGGCGTCAGTACGGCCAGCAACCAAGGTCTTGAATCGTTTACCCTCCAACACATAATTTAATGTTCTATCAATCATTAAGTGAAGTGTTTTCAGATTTGGCTGCCTTTGCCAACCGTGAAAACGATATCCCAAATATTGAATGGTAACGACATAATAATAACGCTTTTCGAACATGTTCTGCAAGTAAGTAATTTTAAAATGGTTTTTGAAATTTTAATTCAACGACTTTATTGTTAAGATTTGACCCCTTAGCAGAAAGTTTTATTTTAGTTTTATTGAAATAAATTGAAAAGCCATTGAAATATCCCTTTGATCCATCTGCAAAGCATCATTTTATTTTATCAGTTGCTTTGGCACTATGGATTTTTATTTTTCTCTATTTCACAGAACCCTTGGATACCAACGAATTTGGTGACTCCGAAAAACTAATTTTTCTACCACTATACGCACTATTAGGCGCTTTCTTGTACTTGTTGCTTTTACCCATACAGGGTTGGCTTTACAATAGAAATCATAAAACGTGGCAGCTGAAGCAAGAAATCATACTTTCATTGGTATTCATTATCATTTCAGTAACCGTACTGCGTTTTTTTTATCTACACGTCGTTATGGATTGGCATCCCAATGCTTATGGATTTTGGTATCATTTAAAGGCAATTCTACTTCCGGCAATTGCGACGGTTCTACCCATTGTTCTTATTGGGCGTTACGGCTTAGGTAAATACAAGGAAAAACGTCTTGAGCAGCAAAAGATTGAAATAAATGGCGAAGGAAATTACGAAGGCCTAAGGCTACTTGAAGACGATTTGATTGCTATTAAATCGGCAGACAATTACATTGAAGTCTTTCATATTAACGGAAATACATTGAAAACAACACTCATTCGTAATAAGCTTTCGGTCATCGAGCAGGATTTTCCTGAATTGACAAGAACCCATAGGAGCTATATCATAAATCCGTTTCATTTTCAATCATGGCATACAGAAAAGGGAAAACACCTTTTAAAAATGTCTTTCCAAATTCAGGTTCCGGTTTCTAAGACCTATTTAAATATGGCAAGAGAAAAGCTAAAGCATTAAAACTGGCTTCCATATCTAAATTGTGTTTTTAAATCCTATTTCATTTCGCCACATAGGAATGACATTTCGCCCCAAAAGCCCATTTACATTGAAATAGCGCGATTATCCATTATAAATTTGTTTTCAGAAAGTTCAACTAAAACGTATTGTCATGAAAACAAGAATTACTTTACTAACAACCCTATTATTCGTTATCCAAACCTTTGCCCAAACTAAAAATCAAAAAGAAATTTTATTGGTTGGCACGATGCATGTTGTTCCAAAAATTGTAAAGCATAGCTATAAGCCAATGTTGAAAAAAGCCATCAAATACAATCCTGATGCCATTTTAGTAGAAAGCCCTCAAGGAAACGACACATTAAGCTGGGAATATTTAAAAAATGGCTGGTCAAAAAACTACCAGAGATTCTATAGACTTTCAGACTCTATAAAAGAGGAATTTCAAACTGACGAAGAAAGAGTTTCCCGAATCCTAGAAAAAGAGTTTAAAAGCATGTCTGATAATGATTTAGACTATCTCATAAAGACCTTTACTTACAGGAGAGATCACGCCAATTATGAATTCTATAAATACATAAAGCAATATGGAACCGAAGGCTCAAAGAAACCTACGCGTCATGAGGACGGGGACCTCACTTTTAAATTAGCACTATCGGAAAATATTAAACTATTGAAATCGATGGATGATCAGCGCACAAATCGAGAGTACCATGAAGCATGGCGTAAATGTGCAGAGGAGGGTCAAAATAATGGTAATAATGCAGCAAATTCAAAATTATACAAGAAAAATTATAACCGCTCTATATTACCAGCCATATTCAGGGGCTTAGGGAAACATTCGAACAAACGAAAAACGCTACAACAAAATCACGACATGGCTTCTTTTAAATACGTTAAGGTCAATACTCCCGGATGCAATGACGGCCTAAAATACTGGAACCAACGAGATGCGCGGATGGCGAAAAATATTGCAGAACATATCTTAAACTCAGATAAAAAGAAAAACATAGTTATTGTTGGAGCAAGTCACATTATTGGGCTAGAAAGAGAATTGAAAAACCATTATCCTGAACTTAAGGTCGTTCTTTGGAACGAATGGAAATAAACTTTGAATTTTACTTAACGTAAACAAAAATTTAGTCATAGGGGGACCTTTTGAATGGCTTGGTTAAAAGCACATGATACGTCGAAAGAAATTAGGATACTAAAAATTTTGAAATCATCATTTACGCATTCGAGATTTTAAGACATCCACTACATCATTTAACTCAAAGCCCTTCGCTCTTAATAAAATGAGATAGTGAAACAACAAATCAGCACTCTCGTTTAAAAATAAGTCGTCGTTGTTATCCTTCGACTCAATAACGGTTTCAACGGCCTCCTCACCTACTTTTTGTGCTATTTTGTTGATTCCTTTTTTAAAAAGCGAGGCTACATAGGAGCTTGAAGAATCGGCATTTTCCATTCTATCAATGATAGTCTTCTCCAACTCTGTAATAAAACCATATTCCTGAATATTATCTTCATCCCAACACGAATCTGACCCTTTATGACAGGTTGGCCCTTTGGGATTAACCGAAACTAAAAGCGTGTCATAATCACAATCGACTTTAATATCAACCAATTCCAAAACGTTACCGCTTTGCTCTCCCTTAGTCCATAATCTATTTTTACTTCTACTAAAAAAGGTGACCAATTTGGACTCATTGGTTTTTTGAAAGGCTTCTTCGTTCATATAGCCTAGCATCAAGATGTTCTTGGTACTCGAATCTTGTATTATTGCTGGAACTAGGCCATTATTTTTTTCAAAATCTATCTTCATAATGTATTTTAAATTCTAACGGAAAAATTATTTTCTTTTAGGTAGTGCTTCAATTCAGGAATTTCAATTTCCTTAAAGTGGAACACACTTGCAGCTAAGGCCGCATCAGACTTTCCAATTAAGAACGTGTCCTTAAAATGTTCAAGTGTTCCTGCACCGCCAGAAGCAATAATGGGTATGTTGTTCAACTCAGAAAGCTTGGCAAGAGCCTCATTTGCGAAACCCGATTTAGTACCATCATGGTTCATTGATGTAAACAGAATCTCGCCTGCTCCCCTTGCTTCGACTTCTTTTGCCCAATCAAAGAGTTTTATTTCAGTGGATACTGTACCACCAGCAAGGTGGACAAACCATTCTCCATTTATTTCTTTAGCATCTATTGCAACAACGATACATTGACTGCCAAATTTTTGAGACAATTCATTTATTAACTGAGGACGTTTTACCGCGGAGGAATTGATTGATACCTTATCTGCTCCAGATTTTAATAAAACGTCGACGTCATCAATGCTTGAAATTCCGCCTCCTACCGTAAACGGAATGTTGACCTGCTCTGCAACCTTTAAGACCATTTCCACCATCGTTTTTCGGCCTTCTAATGTTGCTGAAATATCAAGAAATACCAATTCATCTGCTCCCAATTTGGCGTATTGCTTAGCAAGCTCAACGGCATCGCCAGCATCGCGTAAATTGACAAAATTCACCCCTTTTACGGTTCTTCCGTCTTTGATATCCAAGCATGGTATAATTCGTTTTGTTAGCATAACAGTTCCCTCATAGGTGGGAATTTTTAATTATAAGTTTCTAAATCCCTTAAGAGAATATTGCCTTCATAAAGGGCTTTGCCAATGATTGCCCCTTCGCAACCCAAATCTTCCAATTTATTTAAATCATCAATATTGGTTATACCACCAGAAGCGATAAGATTCAGGTTTTTATTTTCCTTCAAAATTTCAGAGTATAAGTCAAATGAAGGGCCCTTCAACATGCCATCCTTTGAAATATCAGTACAAATTACATATTGAACACCCTTTTCCACATACTTCTTTATGAATGGAAAAACGTTTAAATCGCTTTCTTCTTGCCAACCGTTAATGGCAATTTTTGCACCATCAGCATTAGGAATGCAATCTGCGCCAAGAATAATTTTTGTGCCACCATACTTATTCAGCCAACCTTCAAATGTATGAGCATTGTTTACGGCAATGCTTCCGCCTGTAATTTGTTTTGCTCCAGAATTGAATGCTATGTGCAAATCCTCATCAGATTTCAATCCTCCACCAAAATCAATTTTTAAATTGGTTTTTGAAGAAATCTGCTCCAACACCTTATAATTAACAATGTGTTTGGCCTTGGCCCCATCCAAATCCACTAAATGCAGGTATTGAATCCCTGCACCTTCAAAAGATTTTGCAACCTCGACTGGATTTTCAGAGTATATTTTCTTTGTGTCATAATCACCTTTGGTGAGCCGTACACATTTTCCGCCTATGATGTCTATTGCTGGTATTATTCTCATATTTATTTCCCGCGTAAGCGGGAATCTGTTTTATTTAACTAATAATATTGTACCTATGGCACAACTAATACTCTAAATTAACTTTTCTACCAATATTTCGTCCCGATAGGACTTCATATCTACTAAATACTAAATCAGATATGAACCAAAAAAAACGTCCAGAGATATAAAAGTTATGTATTAATTTAAATCCAGAATCGACAAGCCAAATTCTCATTTCCCATTTCTTCTTAAATACTCGACTCCTTTACCTAATGCCTAAAGTCCATGCCTATTTCAAATTAATAAAATTCCGCAATAACCGTTCCCCCGCAACACTACTCTTTTCTGGATGAAATTGAACGCCATAAAAATTATCTTTTTTTAAGGCTGAAGCATAAGTCAAACCATATTGGGTAGTTGCTATTTCCTCTGCGCAATGCTCGGCATAAAAACTATGGACAAGGTACATGAATTCTTCAGCATTGATTCCCTCAAATAAATCTGATTTTAGATTTGAAATGGTATTCCATCCCATATGAGGGACCTTTACTTTATTGGAAAAACGTTTAACATTTGTATCAAAAATTCCAAGTCCTTCTGTATTGCCTTCCTCGGTATAATTGCACATCAACTGCATCCCAAGGCATATACCCAAAACAGGTTGGGTTAAATTTGGAATTAATTTATCAAGCCCTGTAGACTTCAATTTTGCCATAGCAGAACTGGCTTCTCCTACACCTGGGAAAATAATATGGCCAGCGTCTTTTATAACGTCAACATCATGTGAAAGTATAGCTTCGTAACCCAATCTCTTAATTGCAAATTGGATGCTTTTTATGTTGCCTGCGCCGTAATCAATAATTATTAAGCCCCCTCCAGCTCCCCCGGAGGGGGAGGGTTGCTTACTCGAATCTAATTCTCTATTTTTTGAAAGACTCATAAATTTATAGGTCGCATTATATAAGTTTTAAGCCCTCCCCGCCTGTGGCGGGGTTGGGGTGGGCATTTATAGTTTTCCTTTTGTGCTTGGTAATATCATTTTATTCACATCTCGTTTAACCGCCATTTTAATGGCCTTTGCAAAAGCTTTAAAAATAGCTTCAATTTTATGGTGCTCGTTGGTGCCTTCTGCTTTTATGTTCAAGTTGCACTTGGCCCCATCAGTGAATGATTTAAAAAAATGATAGAACATTTCCGTTGGCATTTTGCCAATCATTTCACGTTTGAAATCTGCATCCCAAACCAACCAATTACGCCCACCAAAATCTATAGCCACCTGAGCTAAGCAGTCGTCCATGGGCAGAGTAAAACCATAGCGTTCGATACCTAATTTATTACCAATCGTCTTTGCAAAAACTTTCCCGAGTGCAATTGCCGTATCTTCAATGGTGTGGTGCTCGTCTACTTCTATATCACCCTTCACAATAATATTCAAATCCAATTGACCGTGACGTGCAATTTGGTCAAGCATATGGTCAAAAAATGCCAATCCTGTATTGATGTTACTTTTCCCATTTCCGTCAAGATTCAAATCAATTTTGATTTTGGTTTCATTGGTATTTCTTTCAATACTTCCGGTTCTTTCCTTGGCTTTCAAAAATTTGTAAATCGCTTCCCAATCGTTGGTCTCTAAAGCAATGAAATCTGATAATTCATGTTCTGAAACTGTAATCTCAGAAGTTCCCAAATTAGTTTGGTCGTTGATAAAAATTCCCATCGCCCCAAGGTTTTTCGCCAGCTCAATATCAGTAAGTCTATCCCCAATTACATAGGAGTCTCGCAAATTGTACTCTTCTGAAAAATACTTGCTCAAAAGGCCTGTATTTGGTTTTCTGGTAGGGGCATTATCCTTCGCAAATGTTCGGTCGATAAACTGTTCCTCAAAAATGATTTTTTCAGATTCAAAGGTTTTAATAATGAAATTATGAACTGGCCAAAAAGTATCCTCTGGATAAACATCGGTCCCCAAACCATCCTGATTGGTAATCATCACAATTTCAAAATCCAGATCTTGGGCTATTCTTCCCAAATACTGAAACACCTTTGGGTAAAATATCAATTTCTCAAATGAATCCACTTGTTCATCAGCTGGCTCTCTAATTAAAGTGCCGTCGCGATCTATAAAAAGTATTTTTTTCATGATTAATTTATTAATCCCCCTGAACTTGTTTCAGGGTATTATTTAATAATCGTTAATGGTCATTAAATTTGGATTTACTTTTTTAATTAAATTCCATTTCCAAGCCTTATGCCAGTTTTTCAATTGTTTTTCTCTTTTTTTGGCTTCTTTTTTCGTTTCGAATTTTTCAAAATATATGAGTTGGTTAACATTATATCGTTTTGTAAAAAGTGCACCTTTTCCTTGTATGTGCTGATTAACTCTTTCAGCTAAATTTTTAGTAAAACCTATATATAATAGCGTTCGTCCTTTATTTGACAACATATAACAATAAAAGTTTTTCATGATATCAAACCTATATTCTGAAACAAGTTCAGAATTTCGAAATCAATTGAAGGCATTCAATTAGTTTCTTATTTTCATACTCAGTTCCAACCGTAAACCGTAAACAGTTTTCACATAATGGCTGATTAGTTCGATTGCGCACCACTACACCCCTTTCAATCAATTGATTGTAGCGCAGATTGGCATCATCTACCCTTGCCAATAAAAAATTGGCATCAGATGGAAATACCTTTTCGATAAAACTTATGCCCTGTAATTTCTTATAAAGCCAGTCTCTCTGATTCAAAATCTGCTCAACTTCTTCTATCACTTCTTTTCTATTCTCCAATCTTTTGATGGCCCTTAATTGCGTAAGTTCGTTAACATTATAGGGAGGTTTAATTCGATTAAGAATGGAAACGATTTCGACAGAAGCGTAGCAAACACCAAGTCTTATCCCCGCCATTCCGTAAGCTTTAGACATAGTTTGGGTTACAATCAGATTGGGAAATTCGCCTAAGCGCGTTACCCAACTTTCATTCTTTGAAAAATCAATGTAGGCCTCATCAATAACCACAATACCCGGAAAATCTTTAATTAGATTTTCAATTTTTTTTGTTTCAAAACTATTTGATGTAGGATTATTGGGTGAGCAAATAAATAGAAGCTTTGTATTGGATTTTACTGCTTTTAAAATCTCAGATGACTTCGGCTGAAAGTCTAAATCCAACTCAATTTTAATGTTTTTAACATCGTTTAGATTTGCTAGTACGGCATACATTCCATAGGTTGGTGGCAAAGTTATTATAGCATCAATCTTTGGTTCGCAAAATGCCCTAAATATCAAATCAAGGACTTCATCACTTCCATTACCCAATACTATTTGATTTGAAGGAATGCCATTTACTTGAGAAAGTTTTTGTTTTAATTTGTTTTGTTTTGGGTCTGGATATCTATTGACTTGGTTATCAAAAGGATTTTCATTGGCATCCAAAAACACCATATTATCGGAAACCTCATCATATTCATCTCTAGCGGATGAATATGGGCTCATTTCTAGAACGTTATTTCTGACTAAATGTGTTATGTTAAATTTCTTATTCATTATTATAAACCAGACTAATAATTTAAACTATCAGTACCCTATTTGGTTTTAATTATTGTTTACATCTCGACTCCGCTCGATGTGACATAATCACTTCGTTCTTACCAATTATAAATCCTTCAATCTAATTGAAACCGCATTTTTGTGCGCTTGTAGTCCTTCGGCCTCGGCCATTAGTTCAATGGTTTTACCTAAATCCTTTATGCCAGCAGCCGATATTTTCTGAAACGTGATGCTTTTATTAAAACTATCCAAATTGACTCCTGAATAGGCTTTACTAAAACCATTTGTGGGTAGTGTGTGATTCGTACCAGAGGCGTAATCCCCTGCACTTTCTGGCGTGTAATTTCCAATAAATACGGAACCTGCGTTAGCGATATTCTCAATAAAATAGTTTTCATCTTCCATACAAACAATAAAGTGTTCTGGAGCATAGACATTAATGATTTCCAAAGCCGTTTCTTTAGAATCAACTAAAATCAGTTTTGAGTTTTCAATGGCTTTCTGGGCCATTTCCAACCTTGGCAGTACGGCTATTTGTCCTTTGATTTCCTTTAAGACACTTTCTATCAATGATTCTGAAGTCGAAATTAAAATGACCTGAGAATCTGAACCATGTTCAGCTTGACTTAATAAATCTGATGCGACGTAGCTTGCCTTCGCAGAATCGTCTGCAACTACAAGTAGTTCACTAGGTCCGGCTGGCATATCTATTGCAACACCATGATTTGTAGCTAACTGCTTGGCCACTGTCACATATTGATTACCAGGTCCAAAAATTTTATAAACCTGTGGCACGGATGCTGTGCCAAAAGTTAATGCTGCTATCGCTTGAATACCTCCAGCTTTTATAATTTTGGTTACCCCGCAAAGTTGTGCTGTAAATAAAATCTCATCTGCTATTTGACCATTTTTATTTGGAGGCGAACATAAGACTATATCTTTACATCCCGCAATCTGTGCCGGTACAGCGAGCATCAACACCGAAGAAAACAAGGGCGCCGTCCCTCCCGGGATGTAAAGTCCCACTTTTTGAATAGGTCTTTTCTCCTGCCAACAACTTACTCCTGGCATGGTTTCCACTTCAATGTTAGGTATCTTTTGGGCAAGGTGGAATTGTTCAATGTTAGCCTTGGCTGTTTGAATCGCTTGTTTTAACTCTTTTGACACCCTCTCCAAGGCAAATTTTATGTCTTCCTTTGAAACCAAAAGTGAATATAAGCTAACGCCGTCAAACATTTCGGTGTATTTCATTACTGAGGAATCCCCGTGACGTTGTATATCATTAAATATCTCATTTACCGTGTTTTCGATATTTTCGAACGTTTGGGTTGGACGTTTCAATAACTCGTTCCAAGTTGATTTTTTCGGATGTTTTATAATTTCCATTCTCTATTTTTTATAAAACCATATTCTCTATTGGGCAGACTAAAATACCTTCTGCTCCATTCTGTTTTAACTCATCAATCACTTCCCAAAAGTCATTTTTATTTATGACCGAGTGCAATGAACTCCACCCCTCTTTCGCTAGAGGTAAAATGGTTGGACTGTTCATTCCTGGTAAAATATCAATGATTGCATCAAGTTTATCGTTAGGGGCATTTAAAAGCACATATTTATTTTTTCTGCCTTTCAAAACTGAGTTCAATCTGAACTGAAGTCTTTTTAAGATATCTTTACTTTCTACAGAAATTACCGGTGAAACAGCTAATACCGCTTCAGATTTAAGTAGCACCTCTACCTCTTTAAGACCATTTTTGAACAGTGTGCTTCCACTAGACACTATATCAACAATGGCGTCTGCCAATCCGATATTTGGAGCGATTTCTACGGAACCATTGATAATGTGCAAGTTTGCGGTGACCCCTTTTTTATCTAGAAATTGATTTACAGTGTTTGGGTAAGAAGTCGCGATGCGCTTCCCTTCTAAATCGTTGATACCATTGTATTTTTGCGATTTAGGGATGGCAACCGAAACCTTACAGGAGGAAAATCCTAATTTTTCAACAACTGAAATTCCCTCACCCTTTTCAATTAATACGTTTTCTCCAATAATAGCAACATCAACTACACCATCTTTAAGATACTGCGGAATATCTCCATTTCGAAGGTAAAATATTTCCAATGGAAAGTTTTTCGCCTCGGTTTTTAATTGATCTTTGCCATTATTGATTGAAATCCCGACTTCTTTCAAAATCTTCATTGAATCATCGTGAAGTCGTCCTGATTTCTGTACTGCTATTTTTAGTTTGTTCATAATAATATCAGAGTGATAGCCTGTTTCTATTTAGAATAAATATTTCTATTCTCGCCTGCACGGAAATAGTAAACCCGTTTGAGAACATCAAACGGGTTTTAAATATATATTGATTTTATTCAATACATTTTCAGCTCGCTTGATGGCAAGTATGAAAATGATGATGTAATTGAATAAATATCATGTCTTCGTTAATAAACAAAGGTTGCAAATTAAATTTCTAAATTCCTAATGTTACAATATAAAAAATTGTTAAGCTCTATTGATTTCCTAAAATCAACGGTAATCCAGAATCTCCAGAACCAACAACAATTACCTTAGAATTTGGGGATTCTGCTAATTTAATAGTAGCGTCAATACCTTTGTCTTGTAAAATCTTATCGGTTAAGGACGCACTTAGTATTTTATTGGCATCAGCTTTACCTTGTGCTTCAATCCTTACCTTCTCGGCTTCCTTTTCGGCAGTGACTAGTCTAAATTCATATTCTAGGGATTCCTGCTCTTGTTTTAATTTACGCTCAATAGCTTGCTTAATTGTAGGAGGTAAGGTTACATCACGTATGAGTACGCTATTCAATTGAATGTACTGATCTTCTACAATTTTCTTGGTTTCGTCAAAAATCTCCTGCTGGATGGCATCACGCTTAGTTGAATATAATTGCTCAGGTGTATAACGCCCAACCACACTTCTAGCCGCACTTCTTATAGCCGGCTGTAAAACTCTTCTTAAATAATCCTTACCTTTATTTTTATGTAATTTCGGTAAATCCTTATAGCTAGGTTGGTAAAGTACAGATGCATCTAATTTTATATCAAGACCATTAGATGATAACACCGACATTTTCTCTGGCACTTCCTGCTGTCTCACCTCATATTCTATAACACTATTCCATGGGGCTACAAAATTTATACCTTCACCCAAAGGTTCACTATCTGGGTCAACACCACCGCTCAATTGATACAATACTCCTGCATGGCCGGATTCAATGGTCACAACTGATTTCGCAACTAAAATAAGAGCCACAACGACTGCGAAGATCGTGGGCAATGCAATTTTTGGTAATTTGTCCATAGTATTTTTTAAATTAATCCGTTATATTTTCTTATAAACCACTCAATTGAAAGGCATAATACAAGTATTGCCAAGAGGTATTTAAAGTCTATCAAAGGTACGACTTTTTTAGTGCTTTTTTGAATAGTTGCGAACCTAGAATCATCAATTAAATCACTAATTAAGGTTGATGTATCGTCAATAAAATACACCTTACCACTTGTTGAATTAGCAACATTTTGAAGTTTATCCACATTGGCATTTAAAAATTGCTTTTCAACATTATAATCCAATATTCTTAGTTCACCAGACGTTGAAACATTCTCACCCGTAGCCTTGACCGTAAATGAATAATCACCAGCATCCATACCGCTCAAATCCACTTGATAGTTTGAATTGCTCAGAACAAATGGTAATTCTAGCATTTCACCTGATTCCTTACTTTTTAAAGAAATTAGTAGATTGGAATTTGGTTCGAATTCGTAGTTCTTGTTGAAATATTGTGCGGTTATTGTTATATCATCATTACCGTTATAAAAAGACTCATAGTTTACATTTAGCCTAGTTTTTCGTTGATTAGAACTTAAATACTGGATCAACTTACCAAAGAAATTGTCAAAATCATCAAATGAATCTTGATTAACAAAACTTTGGGCCCGCCATCTCCAAAAATCCTGCCCGAATAATATCGCTTCACGTCTATCATTTTTTTCAAAAGTTGCTAGTAGTGGTTCTTCTAATTGGGTGCCATTTATGGTTTTAAAGAAAATAGTTTCGTAGGGAATGCTAAATGTTGTTTCCCCAAATTCTGAAAGCAATGGTGGAAAGTCATTAAAATCTAAATCCTCAACAATAAAAGGCGAATAATTCTGATTGAGCGTGGCTTGAAAATTTTCCTCTTGATTGGTTAATTGTTGCTTATAATTTTTTTGTGTAGCATTTAAGAATGACCAATTGGTTTCAACGCCCGCAACAACAAAAACATTTAACTTTGAGCGCTCAATTTCTTCAAAAACCGATTTAAACTGATTAGTTGGCTGATACAGTATAACTAATTGAAATTCATTTACTTTACTTAAATACGCTTTGGTGTTTAAAATTTCAGCCTTACGTTGTTCATTACTTTCAATGGCTTTCTTGAATGCACCTAAATCAGGGTGGGTAATTTCTGAAACAATGGCAACATTTGTCTTTTGGTCAATGACTTCAACCGCAAAATTCTTACTGTTGTTTATGATGTTTTTTTCGTTTTCGAGAGGTAGCAATTCGGCCTTATAAGTACCAATTCCGACTCGATTTGCAGGAAGGGTAAAACTTATTATTTCTGAGGTTTTATTTTTACTGAAAGTCAACGACTTTGAGTAAATCGTTGAATTACCCGAAGAGACACGTAATTGGGTATTCACGTTTTCTTCACCTTCATAATTTGTAATAACTTCAATTGGAAAGCGGTTTTTTAAATAGGCATAACGGTTAACATTCAGTTGAGTGATTTTTACGTCAGCAAAGGAAGTTGTATCACCCAAAACCACAGGAAATACGGGTTGCTCTGATTTTTTTGAAATGTAGGTATAATCGTTTCCGTAGGTTTGGTTACCATCTGTTAAAAACAATATTGGTGAGATGTCATTGGCGTACACCTCCTCAAAGCGCTCAAAAGCTATTGACATGTTTGACTGCCTATCGTCAAAGCTTAAAGTATCTGACTTTTGGACCTCTTTGCCAAAATTGAAAAACTGTAGATTGAAATTCTCGTCAAGCTGCTCATTTGATTTAAGTTGAGAAACAAGTCGCCTTACATTTTCGTCTTGCTTTAAATAAGAAATTGATTCTGAATTATCAATCGCAACGATAAGATTTGGTTTCTCATTAAAATAAGAAACACTATCAAACTTGGGGTTAATGATTAAGAGCAACACTGAAAAGATAGTCAAAAATCGGAGACCCGCTAACACATAATAAACACTCGTTCGTTTTTTAGATTTATAGAAATACTGAAAAAGCGCTAAAACTAGCGCTAGAAGTCCTGCAATTATTATGAAAAATAGAGTATTACCTTGCAATTTTTAGTTATTTCAGATACTATTAGTAGATAATTGGCTTTGATTAATATTCATGATTTGAGCCATATGCGTTAACCACGCCTCCCGTTCATTTACTACAAACCGAAACTCATTACCATCTTTTGTTTCAATACTTAATCCATTATCTACCAACCTGCCTGTTTTTCGTGTTAGGATATTGTCTATCTGATTATAATCTAGGGATAAAGCCTTTTTTTGAAAATTAAAGCGATGCGGATTAAACACCAGTCTTTTGTTGGTAAGATAAATTTTACCACCAACGCCTTCAATTCCCCTGAATAACGATGCTGGACCCTCAACTTTAATTTCCTCATCCAACTCTAGGTTTGGTTTGACCTGTTTCCAAAATCCACCATCTAGATTACTAACAGTCTTTTTCATTAAATAAGGAAAAATAATAGCAAACAAACCACCGGCAATGACACCTTGCAAAACAGCATTGTAGAATGATGGGTATCCATCTGTTAATAGACCAAAAACATATAATAACAAACTATGCAAAACTGCGAAGGCTAACCAGAGGTAAAACCTAAGCTTCCAAGTTATTTTATTTACTTTATATCCAATCTTCATGAGTTATTTGAATATTATTAAGTCAGCATCCCTCCATCGACATTCAAGGTCTGCCCCGTAACGTAGGCACTTAAGTCACTAGCTAAGAAGACACAAGCGTTCGCTATATCTTCGGGTGTTCCGCCACGTTTTAGAGGAATAGCATTTCTCCAGCCCTTAACTGTTTCTTCATCTAGTTTGGCAGTCATTTCAGTCTCAATAAAGCCAGGGGCAATGACGTTACTTCTAATATTTCTTGAACCCAATTCTAAAGCAACCGACTTTGAAAAGCCAATAATACCAGCTTTAGATGCTGCATAATTAGTTTGGCCTGCATTCCCTTTAACTCCAACAACAGAACTCATATTGATTATTGAACCTTTACGCTGCTTTAGCATGGTGCGTTGTACGGCCTTAGTCATATTGAAAACGGATTTAAGGTTAACTTCTATAACCTTATCAAAATCTTCTTCACCCATTCTCATGAGTAAATTATCCTTGGTGATACCGGCGTTATTAATTAAAATGTCGATGCTTCCAAATTCATTTAAAACCTCCTCCACAAGCTTTTGAGCCTCTTCAAAGTCTGCTGCATTACTTTGATAGCCTTTGGCCTTAACACCTGTTGTGTTCAATTCATTTTCTAAAGCCTCAGCCGCCTCAACCGAAGAGCTATAGGTAAACGCAACGTTTGCTCCATGTTGAGCGAATACCTCTGCGATGCCCTTGCCTATTCCACGGCTTGCACCAGTTATTATTGCAGTTTTTCCTTCTAATAATTTCATGTTTTTAGTCGTTAGTTGTTGGTTTTTAGTCAATAGTCTTTAGTTGGTAGATATATATCATAAAAGATTAAACGATTTGGTAAAATGTACATCAAATATAATCATTACACATTGGGGTAAAACTTAAAAACCTCACAAATCCAGAATGAACTTGTGAGGTTTTCAATGTGCTTTTAGGTAATTATGCCATGACCTCTGCGACTTTCTTACCTATTTCAGCCGGCGACTCCACAACGTGAATACCGCATTCTTTCATTATCGCTTTTTTTGCTTGGGCGGTATCATCACTACCTCCAACTATTGCTCCTGCATGGCCCATTGTTCGACCTGCCGGTGCAGTTTCACCAGCAATGAAACCAACAACTGGTTTCTTACTACCACTATTTTGGTACCATTTTGCTGCGTCAGCTTCCAATTGTCCGCCAATTTCACCAATCATTACCACACATTCTGTTTCTGGGTCATTTATCAATAATTCAACCGCTTGTTTCGTGGTTGTACCAATAATCGGGTCACCACCTATGCCAATTGCAGTTGTAATACCCAAACCTTGTTTAACAACTTGGTCGGCCGCTTCGTAAGTTAATGTTCCTGATTTTGACACGATGCCAACTTTACCTTGTTTGAAAACAAAGCCGGGCATAATTCCAACTTTCGCTTCACCTGGAGTAATGACACCGGGACAATTAGGTCCAATCAACCTGCAATCCCTATTTTTTATATAATCAGCGGCCTTAATCATATCACCTACGGGAATACCCTCGGTGATGGTTATAATCACCTTGATACCAGCATCTGCAGCTTCCATGATGGCGTCTGCAGCGAATGCGGGTGGTACAAAAATTATAGTTGTATCTGCACCTACTTCCTTAACGGCCTCAGCAACCGTATTAAAGACAGGTTTGTCTAGGTGGTTCTGTCCCCCTTTTCCAGGAGTTACACCACCAACGACATTTGTACCATATTCAATCATTTGACCGGCGTGAAATGTACCTTCACTACCCGTAAAACCTTGAACTATTATTTTTGAATCCTTATTCACTAAAACGCTCATATTCTATTTTATTTAATTGATTAGTTTTTAGAATTGAGATATTAGATTTACCTCAATTAAACGTCCTACAAAAATAAAGGTTTGGATATTATTTATGAACTCATCTTAACTTTTTCTTTTGCTTGCAAAATTTACATTTTGAGCCCTAATATTACCTTTTTATAGCCTCGTAGCTAAGGCTATGAGTCTCTAAAAAGTCTTCACTAGGTCTCAATAGCCATCCCGATGGCTATCGGGACGGCTTAAAACAAAAAGTCAAGATGAGTTCAATATGAAAATTTATAGACTTTTATTAGTCTTTATAAATCAAAACAGCAGTTAGAATGTTTCCCTTTGAAATCTTAATGTTTAGTGCTAAAGGAATTCAGGCTTTCTCGGCTATCGTCAGCTAATTGACTTATCTCGTAACCCTTGTAGAGCTTGCCTTCTTTTGTTTCCCAAATTGTAATAAAATGTGCCAAAGGTTCTGGCTCACCAGGTCGTTCGATAGATGCGGCATTTATAGAGTATCTTATTGTAACGGTATTTCCGTCTTGTAACAAATGACTGATTCTGTATTTAAAAGTTTCGTAAGAACGACGAATTTCAATGAGCATATTTTCAATACCATTAAAGTCTAAAATTCTAAAGCCCATGCTACTATGCCAATTGAGTTCACAATCCTTGTGGACGTAATTCATGCCATAATCATCGTTGGCCAAATCCAGTTCGTAAAACGATTTCACAATCTGTTTTGCTGACATCTTCTTGCTTTTTTTACTTTAATTTTTTTATTATTTCTGGAATTCGCTTGACGTAGGCCATTTCCCTATACTTCTTCCTAGACTCCTCGGCTGGTGATCCAAAGTAGGACGTGTTCTCCTCAGTGGAGTGTCCCAAACCGGATTGTGCATAAAGTACAGTTCCCTTAGCCAAAGTTATACCACTTTTAACGCCTGCTTGACCCCAAAGCGTCACTTCATCTTCTAAAACGACACAACCGGCAATTCCCGCCTGCGAAGCGATTAGACATTTTTTACCAATTACCGTGTCATGACCAACCATTATAAGATTGTCAAGCTTTGAACCTTGACCGATAGTTGTATCGCCAGTAACCCCTCTATCGATTGTGCAGTTTGCACCAATGTGAACATCATCTTCTATAACTACACGTCCACCAGATTTCAACTGGTCAAAACCTTCTGGGCGTTTTTTATAATAAAAGGCACTTGCACCTAATACAGTGCCGGCGTGAATTTCAACATTATTACCAATTACAGCATCATCGTAAATACTCACATTGGAGTGTATCAAACAATTCTTGCCAATTGTAACATTATTGCCAATAAATGAATTTGGTTGAACTATAGTCCCTTCCCCAATTTTCGCTGTAGCGGAAATATTTACGTTTGAAGAGTTGAATGGCTTAAAATGCTCTGTGAGTTTATTAAAATCCCTAAATGGGTCATCGCTTACTAAAAGTGCCTTGCCTTCTGGACAATCTACTTTTTTATTTATAAGAATAACTGTTGCAGCCGAATTTAAAGCCTTATCGTAATATTTGGGATGATCAACAAAAACAATATCCCCAGGTTCCACAACATGAATTTCATTCATTCCCAATACAGGAAAGTCGTCAGCACCAACATATTCCACCGAAATTAATTCGGCTATTTGTTTCAAGGTGTGTTGACTTGGAAATTTCATAATCTATTGTATGGTTTAAACTTAAAAAGTATAATATCTTAGCTTCTGAGAATCAAAAAATCAAAAAATTTACTTATTGTCATTTGATGCATGAATCTAAATTGTAAGAAAATGCATTCAAAAGATTAATTTTTTTTCAGAAAATCTTTTACAAATTTTAATTCCGATTTGTTTTTGATTAGACGATTAGAAACACAAACACTAGTCCATAACTTTTGATGTTCATCAAGATTACCGAAAACTAAATAATCGTAATTTTTTTTGAAAGAGTAATCACAATTATAAAGTTCTTCTTTCTCCTCTATAAATGATTGATTAGGCAGCAATTCCTTTCCGCGGAATAGTTTCATTACTTCAAACTTACCTTCACCAATAAATTTTCCGTAGAAGATTATAGTCGAACTTTCAAAACTATCTTCTAACTTAAACTCCTCTTGATTTTTTTCTTTAGAATATGGAAACGTTTTGCATTCACATGCAAATGATAAATTCGAGATTATTAAGAAAAAAATTAAAACTGTATTTCTAAATTCAATTATAAACATTCCAAACAATCTTTAAAGGAGCGGTTAGTTCTTATTCTTTTACACGCTCTTTGTAGGTGCCTTTGTCAGTCTCCACTTTAATTTTATCACCTTCATTAATAAATAAGGGTACATTGACCTCAGCCCCTGTCTCCACCGTAGCTGGTTTAGTTGCGTTTGTAGCCGTATTACCTTTTACACCGGGTTCGGTATGGGTTACCTCCAAAATAACACTTGCAGGCATTTCTACCGAAAGCGGCATATTGTCTTCAGTATTTATAAGTATGGTAACTATCTCTCCTTCTTTCATAAGGTCCGGTCGATCTAGGGCAGCCTCCAATAATCTAATTTGGGTATAGTCGGCTTCATTCATAAAGTGATAAAACTCACCATCGGTGTATAGATATTGAAATTTATGGGTTTCAACTCGCACATCTTCAATCTTATGCCCTGCCGAAAATGTATTGTCAACGACTTTACCTGTAGTCACACTTTTCAGTTTTGTTCTTACAAATGCAGGTCCCTTGCCAGGTTTTACGTGTAAAAATTCTATGATTTTATAAATGTCATTGTTATATCTAATGCACAATCCATTTCTTATATCTGAAGTACTTGCCATAATTGATTTCCGAGTAATCGGACAGTTTAATTTAATTTGATTTAAAATATCCCTTCATGATACCACGATGGGAGTTTTTGATAAATTGAAGAATCTCATCGCGCTCTGGCGTTGCTTCCATTTCAGCCTCAATAAGATCAGATGCTTGCGTATTGTTATAATTTTTCTGGTAGAGGATTCGATAAATATCCTGAATCTCCCGAATCTTTTCGGTTGTAAACCCTCTTCGCCTCAATCCTACCGAATTTATACCAACATAAGACAAAGGCTCACGTGCTGCTTTTACAAAAGGTGGCACATCTTTTCTAACTAAAGACCCCCCAGTTACAAAAGCATGATTACCTACCGAGCAAAATTGATGCACTGCGGTCATCCCCGCCAAGACAACATAATCACCTACGGAAATATGACCTGCAAGTGTACTGTTATTTGAAAAAATACAGTTGTTACCTACGATACAATCATGTGCGATATGGCAATAAGCCATAATCAAACAATTGTTTCCAATTACGGTCTTCATTTTATCTGCTGTACCCCGATTTATAGTCACACATTCTCTAATTGTAACATTATCACCAATTAGTGTTTGTGTATCCTCATCATTATACTTCAAATCCTGAGGTATTGCGGAAATTACCGAACCCGGGAAAATATTACAATTTTTACCAATTCGGGCACCTTCCATAATAGTAACGTTACTACCAATCCAGGTGCCTTCACCGATGGTAACATTATTATATATTGTGGTAAAAGGTTCAATGACTACATTTTTAGCAATTTTTGCGCCGGGATGTACGTATGCGAGAGGTTGATTCATGTTTTTTTATTTCACTTTAGAAATCTGGGCCATTAATTCGGCTTCGGCAGCAAGTTTCCCATTTGAATAGGCATAACCTTGCATGTGGCAAATACCTCGTCTAATTGGGGTAATTAAATCACATTTAAAAATCAATGTGTCACCGGGAACAACCTTTTGTTTAAATTTCACATTATCAATTTTCATGAAAAAGGTCAAGTAATTTTCAGGGTCAGGAACGGTACTTAAAACCAAAATACCACCCGTTTGTGCCATAGCTTCAACTATCAAGACTCCCGGCATAACTGGTGCGCCAGGAAAATGTCCCTTGAAGAACTCTTCGTTCATTGTGACATTTTTCATACCAATGACATGAGATTCAGAAAGCTCGAATATCTTATCAATTAACAAAAATGGTTGGCGATGCGGTAACATATCCATTATCTGGATAACATCCATCAATGGTTTTTGGCTCAAATCAACATAAGGCACATTGTTTCGCCTTTCATTCTTGATAATTTTTGAAAGTTTCTTTGCAAATAGTGTATTGATTTGATGACCAGGCTTATTGGCAATAACCTTACCCTTAATTCTAGTACCAACGAGTGCTAAATCCCCAACAACATCAAGTAGTTTGTGCCTTGCAGCCTCATTGGGATAGTGTAAGGTCAAATTATCCAGAATTCCATTAGGCTTTATCGATAAGGAGTCTTTTTTAAAGGCAACCTTCAATTTTTCGGTTGTCTCTGGCGATAATTCCTTATCCACATAGACGATGGCATTATTTAAATCACCACCTTTTATAAGGCCATGTTCTAATAGCATTTCCAATTCATGAAGAAAACTAAAGGTCCTTGAAGCAGAAATTTCAGATTTAAATTCTGAAATATGATTCATTGTAGCATTTTGGGTGCCTAAAACTTTAGTCCCAAAATCAACCATAGTTGTGACCTGATAGTTTTTGGAAGGCATTACAATCATTTCACTTCCAGAAACTTCATCTAGGTATGAAATGACCTCAGAAACTACATATTCCTCACGAAATTCTGATTGTTCCACAACACCAGCATCTTCTAAAGCCTCGATAAAAAACTTAGCCGAACCATCCATGATTGGTGGCTCAGAGGCATCTAACTCAATGATAGCATTATCAACATCCATCCCTACTAGGGCCGCAAGGACATGCTCACAAGTTTGAATCGTGACTCCATTTTTTTCTAGACATGTGCCACGCTGTGTACTTGTTACGTAATTGGCGTCTGCTTCAATCAACGGACTGCCTTCAAGGTCAATTCTTTTAAATTTAAAACCGTTGTTGGCATCAGCGGGACAAAACTTTAAATTCACCTCCTTACCGGTGTGCAAACCAACACCTTTTAAGGAAACCTCTTTAGAGATGGTTTTTTGTTTAACGTCAGTCTTAATTATGGCCATTGAGTTTTTTTTCTATGTCGTTTAATCGTTTTATCGTCTTTGGTAAGTTTTTAAAATGTACGTATGATTTATTGAAATCGCCGTAATTAAGAGCTGGTGAACCTTGAATTACCTCATCATCCTTTACATTTCGCCCAATACCTGATTGCGCCTGTATCCTTACATTGTTACCTATCGAAATATGACCTACGATACCGACCTGCCCACCTATTTGGCAATTTTTACCGATTTTTGTAGAACCAGCAATACCTGTTTGAGCAGCAATTACGGTGTTTTTACCGATTTCGACATTATGGGCGATTTGAATTTGGTTATCCAACTTAACACCTCGTCTAATAATCGTAGAACCTAATGTAGCACGGTCAATCGTTGTACCTGCACCTATATCTACAAAATCCTCTAAAATTACGTTGCCAATCTGCGGCACCTTGTTGTACTCCCCTTTTTCGTTGGGAGCAAATCCGAAACCATCTGCACCGATTATAACCCCAGAATTCACCACACAATTACTTCCAATTTTACAGTCTGAATATATTTTAGACCCGGCAAAAACAATGGTATTATCTCCTATGCTAACATTATCACCAATATACGTATTAGGGAAAATCTTGACGTTTTCTCCAATTGTTACGTTATCCCCAACATAGGAAAAGGCACCGAGATATATGCCTTCAGCAATTTGTGCAGAATCTGATACGAATGATGGTTGCTCAATCCCATTTTTATTGAGCTTTATCTGATTGTAGTATTCAAGAAGTTTTGAAAACGCCTTGTAAGCGTCATCTACCTTAATCAAGGTCGTTTTGAGTTCTTGTTCTGGCTCGAAATCCCTATTGACTATTGCAATAGAAGCCTCTGTTGAGTAAATGTAGGACTTATATTTTGGGTTAGCCAAAAAAGTCAAGCTTCCTTTTGTGCCTTCCTCAATTTTCGAAAGTTTAGAAACCTCAACCTTGGCATCACCAACGATATGACCTTCTAAAATTCCAGCGATTTGTTCTGCTGTAAACTTCATTTGGGCAAAAATATAAAAAATGTCTTAGATAAATTAGATTACTTCATCTAGGATTACGGCTTATAACGAAGTCTTTATCGCTCATAATTTCTAAGTTATGGTTGTTAATTGAACTTCAATGGTCTCTATACCTCTGTTTTTTATTATTTAAGTAATTACAGTCTAGTTCAGTTTCATGGGTAACAATGATTATTAATTCAAAATTACAATTGCAACCATTATGAATAATTTAACGACGTAAAGTCTCAGACAAATTTTGAAGATTGAGATTGTCATGGATTCACAATTAGTCTCCAATTAACGCTTGCTGACTTAATTATTATTTATGACCCAAATAAGAACCGGAACGGTCGCAATTAGGTTTTTGGATAGCATACGTAGAATTTTGTAACCGGCTTGGAAAGCGCTTTGATATTAAATTGGTCTGATGCTTTAGAAATATCTACCACCTTACCAGTTTTTTGTAAAATTTTTATTTGTTGCTCTTCGAACCTATATGCCTGATTTGCAATATGGCCATCAAATACAAAGTACATCGCTTCTTCTTCCGTAATTTGGTGTTTCTCGGTAATTCTATTCAAATGCTTGCCAAGCAGCTCTTTCTTAATGGGCTTGTTTTTCAGTTTAATCTTCAGTAAATCTCGATTAATAATCATCTTACACAAATTACTGAGCACAAAATCAGCGTGATTTTGCCATGATTTCATAGCCGCCAGAATATCAGTATCGTCAAGTTTGGCAAAGGTTTTTAAAACCTCAAGATTGAAGTTGTCTTCGGAAATTTCCGTGGAAAGAAAATATTGTAACGGCGAACTAGCCTCTAAAGAAAAATCTTTAACCGATAATTCCTTTGCTCGCTTCAAAACTCTGGTCAACAACTGTTCTGCCACTATTCCCGTTTTATGTAGATAGACCTGCCAATACATAAATCGTCTGGCCACCAAAAATTTTTCTACACTATAGATTCCCTTTTCCTCTACGACAATATGCTCGTTCCTTACATTGAGCATGGTAATTAAACGTTCGCTGTTGATATTGCCTTCGGCCACTCCGGTATAAAAACTGTCTCGCTTAAGGTAATCTGCTCGGTCCATGTCGAACTGACTGGAAATCAATTCACATAAAAATGGTCTGTGGTATTCACCCTTAAAAATTTCAATGGCCATGGTTAAACTTCCGTTAAATTCGGTGTTGAGCGTTTCCATAAAATAAATGGAAATCTGTTCGTGAGAGATGTTATTTACTATACTATGCTCCATCGCATGCGAGAATGGACCATGGCCAATATCATGTAAAAGTATCGCTATGTAAAGCGCATTTTCTTCTTCGGATGAAACTGCAACCCCTTTAAAACGAAGCACATCAACGGCTTTTTTCATCAGATGCATACTGCCAATAGCGTGATGGAATCTGGTGTGATGCGCCCCTGGGTAGACCAAATAAGACAGCCCCATTTGGGAAATTCTTCGTAAACGCTGAAAGTAAGGATGTTCAATCAAATCAAAAATCAGCGAGTTCGGGATAGTAATAAAACCGTAAATTGGGTCGTTAAAGATTTTAAGTTTGTTACTAGACTTCAATCGCAAAAATTTTGATTTAAACAAATATACATGAACAACATAAATATACTCTGGGTAGATGACGAAATAGACCTACTAAAGCCGCACATTCTATTTTTAGAAAACAAAAATTATAAAGTTTCCACGTGCCAAAGCGGCACAGAGGCCATTGAGTTGGTGGATGAAACTAATTTTGACATCGTTTTTTTAGATGAGAACATGCCGGGTTTGACTGGCTTAGAAACCTTAAACGAAATCAAAGAGAAGCGTGCCAATCTGCCAGTGGTGATGATAACTAAAAGTGAAGAAGAATACATCATGGAAGAAGCGATTGGCAATAAGATTGCAGATTATTTAATAAAACCAGTCAACCCAAATCAAATTCTCTTAAGTCTTAAAAAAAACCTCGACCATTCTCGTTTAGTTTCAGAAAAAACCACTTCTAACTATCAACAGGAGTTTAGAAAGATTGCTATGGATATGTCTATGGTAAATAGCCATGAAGAATGGAGTGATCTTTACCAGAAATTGATTTATTGGGAGCTTCAATTAGAGGATATAGAGGATGTGGGCATGACGGAAATACTTGAATCCCAAAAGAATGAAGCTAATGTTCAATTCGGAAAATTTATTGATAAAAATTACCCGTCTTGGTTTAATTCAAGCGAGGATGGACCAGTAATGTCGCATACTCTTTTTAAGGATAAGATTGTACCCGAAATTGACAACAATCAATCGACGCTTTTGGTGGTAATTGATAATCTGAGATATGATCAATGGAAAGCCTTTGAACCCATTGTAAACAATTATTACAAAAAATCTTCTGAAATTCCGTTTTACAGCATTCTTCCCACTGCCACCCAATATGCGAGAAATGCCATATTTTCTGGTCTCATGCCCAGTGATATGGAAAGATTACACCCAAATCTTTGGAAAAATGACACTGACGATGGCGGGAAAAATCTCCACGAAGAAGACTTTCTAAAAGGACAATTAAAACGATTAGGATTGCAAAATCTTAAAACCGAATATCATAAAATAACAAACTTAAGATCCGGCAAAAAACTCGTAGAGAACTTCAAAACCTTAAAGAACAATGACCTTTCTGTAATAGTCTATAATTTTGTGGATATGCTTTCGCACTCAAAAACAGAAATGGATGTTGTGAAGGAGTTGGCGAGTAATGATAAAGCCTATCGCTCATTAACAGTAAGCTGGTTTAAAAACTCACCGCTATTGGAAATGATTCAGCAAGCACAGCAATTGGGCTTCAAATTAATATTGACAACTGACCATGGAACTATAAACGTGAAAAATCCTTCTAAAGTAATAGGCGATAGAGATACTAGCTTAAATCTGAGATATAAGACCGGTAGAAGTCTAACCTATGAGGAAAAAGACGTGCTGGTGGCTAAAAATCCTAAAAGCATCAATTTGCCATCAATAAATATGAGTAGCTCATTTATTTTTGCAAAAAGTGACTATTTTTTGGCTTATCCCAATAACTATAACCACTACGTCAGTTATTACCGAAACACCTACCAACATGGCGGCGTTTCGCTAGAGGAAATGATAATTCCTTTTGTAGTTCTTGAGCCTAAGTAATAGTTAATTTAACTAGGCATCATCGTCATCCAGATTTGACTCGGTAGATTCTGGGTCGAGATAATTAGGTATGCCGTCTCCATTGGTATCATCATTACTAGGGTCACCATCACCGTCAATATCCTCGAAAATACTGAATACACCATCGCCATCGTCATCGTTATCAAAGTAATTTGGGGCAAGGTCACCATCGGTGTCATCATCAAAGACATTCATATTATCGTTCAAATCTTCCAAGTGGGAAAGTACACCGTCGCCGTCATGGTCGAAGACAGACGTATCGTATAATTCAAATTTGAAAATGAGATTTGAGTAAGCAGGTATGCCAGTTCTACCTTGATTAAAATATGCTAAACCTGAGGGTATGAACATAACACCCAATCCATAATTATCGTAAGCCAATGTGCCATCATCATTTATGAAAGGGCCTGATTCTGCTGCAGAGAATGTTGGAATAACCTGAACCCAGCCTCGAATTACAGCGGTCATATCAAGGGGGTCATCTGCATTTACATTAGTATCAAAAACTACCTCATCTAATAGATTACCACTATAACGTATCTTGACATTATCGGTAAAATTTGGTGTTTCTCCGCCGCCTTGGTTTATTCTTAAGATATAAAATTCATAATCTGCATCCTCAAAATTGGTAGTTAGCGTTTCAACATCATCGATTAACAGTGTATTCTCTTCAGGGTTGGGCAAATCTTGATAGTTACCATTTTCATCTGTCGGTAATTCTGAAATCACTATATCAGATATTGAATAATTACCTCCATTTTCAAATAAGGCAGAATTATAATAATGCGTTTGGAGATATCCGATAATTGAATCGTTGTCAGTTATTTGTTGTTCGGTTCTATCTCGTGGAGGTATTTGATTAATATCGGTTTCATCTGGTCGACATGATAGCGAACAGATGGTAATTAGAAATACAATAAAAAATAGATTCTTCAGCTTCATAATTTTCTTTTTCTTTAAATCGCCTTATAAATATTTGTAATCTACAAGTTCTTTAGGTAATGCTTAATTTTGTCGCGCAATATACAATGAACTCGTTTAAACTTTTTGGATTTAAGCGAAAATTAAGGATTTTGTGCTATGTTGAAGATATTTTTTGATTGCATGGCATCGCTACGCAAGAAAAAAATGGCAAAAGCATAGTGCAAAAGATAAATTTTTTAGCAAATGAAAAAAGTTCAATCGAGTTCAAAATAAAAGTAGTGTTGCATTATTGTTTTAACGCCAATTTAGACGATATAATATGAGGGTTGATAAATATTTATGGTGCATTAGATATTTCAAAACCAGAAGCATCGCTACCCAAGCTTGCAAAAAAGGTCATGTTAAAGTAAACGGAGATACTGTTAAACCTAGTCGAGAGGTTTATGCAACAGATAAGCTTGAGGTGCGAAAAAATCAAATCAACTATTTGTTAACCGTAAATGATTTGCCAACAAGCCGGGTCGGAGCCAAACTAGTTGATATTTACAGAACAGACACAACCCCAAAAGATGCTTTTGAAGCACAGGAACTATTAAAATATTCGAAAGACTATTACAGAAAGAAAGGAACTGGACGCCCAACAAAAAAGGACCGAAGAGATATTGATGACTTCTATGATGACGCCGAAGACATTTGAATTTTAATTATTTACAAGAAACCAACCATGAATAACATTATCTTAAATCATACCGAAATAAAAAACAAGATTCGAAGAATTGCTTATCAAATCTATGAAAGTAATGTTGATGAAACCGAAATAATATTAGCTGGAATAGACAAAAACGGCTATGTGTTGGCCGAAAAAATAAAAGCAATTCTAGACGATATATCTGAAATCAAATCTGTACTATGTAAGGTTAAGATGGATAAAAAAAATCCTCTTGGGACCATTTCCACATCGGAAGAGCCTAGTTCTTATCAAAATAAATCCATAGTTTTAATAGACGATGTCTTAAATTCTGGAAGTACTTTAATATATGGTGTGAAACACTTTCTTGATGTACCTCTAAAACAATTTAAAACCGCGGTATTGGTAAATAGAAACCATAAAAAGTTCCCGGTAAAGGCC
>JBCCOJ010000005.1:0-36979 GCA_039025415.1 Bacteroidota bacterium
ATTTTGGGTTGTTCAAGACCTCATTTAGTCAAGCTGCTTGAAAATGGCCAAATAGAATTTACGAAAGTTGGCAAGCATAGAAGGGTTAAGTTTGAAGACGTAATGAATTATAGAAAGAAAATGAAGAAGATTCAAAAACAGAATATTATTGACATAATGAAGTCAGATGAAGAATTAGGACTATATGATTCATAGTGTAAGATTTAAGTGTGTTTTAGATACCAATGTAATTTATCCGATTGAAATTCGTGATTTACTATTTTGGTTTGCCTATTATGATATGTTCACTCCCAAATGGAGTGAACATATTTTTGATGAATGGAAGGGTGTTATGTTAAGAAAAGGTGTTAAGGAAGAAGAAGCAACTATTAGAATTCAAAGGGCAAATACTGCATTTCCTGATGCTTTAGTTAAGAATTATTCAGGTTTAATTGAAAGTTTAGAATTACCAGACCCAAAAGATAGGCACGTCTTAGCTGCTGCAATTAAAACAAATGCAAATGTTATTGTAACTAATAATATAAAAGATTTCCCAAAAAACTATTTAGCTTCCTTTGGATTGACAGCAAAAACAGCAGATGATTTTTTAACAGATATTATTGATTTAAATCAAGATCAAGCGATTAAAGCATTTAAGGAATTAGTGTTAAATAGAAAAAATCCTAATTTAGATGCATTTCAGGTTTTAGATATACTCAGAAATAGAGGATTAAAAGACACTGCTAACTTTCTTCATTCACAATTATAGTCAAATTATTGACAACAATTAAACAAGTATTCAAATTGAACACGTATTCTGTAAATATATAAAACGAGGATAAAGCGCGATAAACATCGATTGGAACAATACCACTAGTTATGAACAAATTAAAACCAAACCAAGATTAAATAGTCAACACCAAAAACCGCAAATCCAAAGGCTCTAAAACCTTAATCAGGTTAGGTATCAAATCCTCGCCATATTCGAGATACAGCTCAGAGAAATTTAAGTTACGCTCCTGTAAACTTTGGCCGGGGAAGAGTTGTTCCTGTAGGTCGGTGGCGCGTTCGATTTCATCTTTTAGTTTTCGTTTTTGGGCGGTAAGGAGACGTTTTTCCAGATGTTTAAGCCCTTTGAGTTGTTTGACTTCCTGGGCCTTGACCGCACCGATAAAAGATTTGTCGGTCTGCTCGGCGAGTTGATAGAGGTCTTCAAACTGTTTTACCAGGTGCTGGACTTGCTCCGAAAAGTCAATGTCAATATTGGATATCTGCCGTACCCGCTTGTTGATAAAGGAGGAGCGTTTTAAAAATAGGTCGGTGTTGGTAATATCGAGTTTCTCTTGTTTTTTGGCCTGCTTTTCGGTCTTGACCAAAACGGAGTTTCGCAACAGCAATATCGGGAAGGTCACGCCCTGCGCCTTAAAACTGCTTTTCAATTGTAACCAGTAAATCATTTCCCCACCACCACCGATGTAACAGAGATTGGGCAGAATCACTTCCTGATACAACGGACGCATAATCACATTAGGCGAAAAGCGTTCGGGATGGGCTTCGAGTTCTTTAAGCAACTCGTTCTCGCTCCATCGGATTTCGGTTTCAAGTACGCTGTACTTTTCTTCAACCTCAACAATCCGTTCTCTTAGTCCGTCCTTAATGTAAAACAAATTAATCTCCCGCGGATTCACCTGAATGGTCAAATCCAAATCCTCGAGTTTGGTATTGGTTTCGCTGACTTGCTTATAACTGATGTTTTCGAGTAATTCCCGTTTCATTTGGGGAATAAACAGGCGTTTGAGTTCAGAGTCATCGGCATCGAGTACGACCAGCCCGTAATCGCCAAAAAGTTCATTGGCCAGATAGCGGGTAGCATCGGCGAGATTATCATGTTCGAGATAGGCGGTTTTGAACCAAGTCTTTAATTGTTCGGCATGTGGGGTGTTTCCAAATTCGGAACTTAACACCTCGTATACCGCATCCAAACCTTCGGTGCTGAATCGCCCAACAGCGCCGGTTTGTTCGGAGTTCCATCGAATCTTCTTCCCCTTAAAATTAAAATAATTGATTTCCTCAAAATCGTGGTCCTCAGAAGCCATCCAAAACACAGGGACAAAATGATAGTCGGGGTATGCTTCCTTCAATTGCTTGGTCAGGTTGATGGTGGATATGATTTTGTATAAAAAGTACAGCGGCCCAGTAAAAAGATTGAGTTGGTGGCCAGTCGTGATGGTGAAGGTGTTTGGTTTGGTTAGGCTTTGGATGTTGTTTTGGGTGGGTTGGGAGGTGTTTAGGTTTTGGTATTGTGATGTTAGAACTTGTGATAAGGCCCTTCGGTTCTCGACTCCCTGCCCGTCCGGCAGGCGGGCGCTCGAACTGACGGCCGACGACACACCATATGACAATTGCTTTTCCTCAATCTGGGGCTTAAAATTTTCGAGGGTGGGAAACCGATTATAGAAATGGTCGAGTTCGGGTTTTTGGTCAAGGTAGTCGCAGATAAAGTCTGAAAAATAATTGGTGTCCCTAAAATCGATACAGGCTGATGGCATAGAATGGAAATAGTTGTAAAAAGCGTAAAGATAGGTTTATTTGGATTATAAGGAGCCCCCTAACCCCCGGAGGGGGAACTTATGTTTGACTGTATATTGACTTGAGTTTTAGCGAATGGGATTTTAGACAGACATACGTAAAGATGACAGAGGGTGGAAGACTGGAGAAGATAGACAGAGGATGGAGGATGAGAGACAGGGGACGGAGGACGGAGATTCTACTTAACATGTCATTCACTATATATTTAATTCACATTTTCAACCACCTCGATTTCGCTTCCTTCTTCAAGTGGAAGCGAAACCACTCCTCCTTCAAAGGAGGAGAATTAATTATAGATTTTTTGTGATATATTAAGAAGGACTGAGACTAGAAATATAAATTTTGCTAAAACTTGGACTTCGACTGTACTAACGCTAAAGCTTCAGCGACACGCGTACGCTCAGCCTGACAGTAGTTATTCTGATTACAATACTCGAAACTGAAAAACCCCAGACTCAGAGGTATTGCCGCCAGCGTCTTTGGTGATGATGTTCCAATAGTAAATGGTGTCAGGGTTAACTGGAACTGATAATTGGGTTTCGGTTAGGCCGCTGGTTTTTAGGGTCGGTGGGTTTTCGGTACCGAAATAGACGTCGTAGGCCACAACATCATTATCGACATCACTGCCGCTCCATTGTAAATTAACTGATGTGGTTGTAGGTAGACTTTCAGCCATTACGGGGGAGGCTATTTCTGCAGGGAAGGGTGCGTAATTCTGCAAGCCCGGCCCAGCGTTGTAAAAATTCCAAGCCTCACTTTGTTTGATGTCGCCATTTAGGTTGTAGTCCACTCGCCAGCGATATGGCGTGGCTCGTGCAATGGTTATTGGTAGAATAAAATCATTATCATCGGTTTCGTATTGGGCAATTTCATTAGTATTCAAATTTTCCAAATACAAGGTGTAGCTAATGGCATTGCTGTTGGGCAGCCATTCGAAAAAAACGGTGCTTTGGGTTGGGGTTGGGTCAAGACCTTCGTTACAGAGAATATCCTTTTGCGGAAACACCAACAAAACTGGTACTGGGTCGTCTGCACCATTACCGTTTCCCCCTGGACTTTCAGTATTGTCACAGCTGAAAAAGATGATTAAGAAGGCAAACAGATATACAATTTTTCTCATTGTTTTATGATTTTATGTACTGATGTTTCAGTGCCAGAACTAATGCTAATCATATAAATTCCAGCGGGTAAGCTGCTTGAGTCTATGGCGATTTGTGGGTTTTCGCTTTTTAGAATTGCTTTGGACAATACAAGCCGACCGAGGGCGGAATAAATGGCAACATTAATCTGTTGCTTAACATTTCCGAAGTTATCACGCTCCAGCATCACGTTGAACTTTGGCGGCATCAGAATATTAATGGTTTGACCAAAGGGATTAGGATAAACCAAAGCCTCGTCACCAATATAGATGGACTTTTCAAAACGCCCCTGACATGGCAATTCGGTGGAGATGGAAATGGTGTTCAAACCGAGTTTTAAATTGAGCGCCAAACTTGAATTCTGGGTGGCATATTCTCGTCCATTAAAATTGATATTGTACAAATTAGCACCCGATAGATTTAAATTCAATACATCATCCAAATCTGAGGATAATTCAAAAACCTCCAGCGGATTGGGTGACTCAATTACAATAGTGTAACAAGTTTCGTAGTCTGGCCACTCCTCTACCGTGATGCACATTTGGTAGGTTCCTGCCAGTAAATTGAAAATATCAACATCGTTGGTAAAATTATAAGACTGGGTAAAATTCTCACGGGTTAAGGTCGCAGTATAAAATAAAAGCTCCTGTGCTACAATGGTTACTTTACCGTCGTTACTGTTCAAACAAGTTTCATCGGTAACCGTAACGGTAAAATTATCTGTCGCGAAATCGGGGACTGCACAACCGAACAAATCGACTGTTGCGCCAAATTCGGTTCCAGGGCAAAGGTCGTCAACGTTTGGGATACCGTCGTTATCGGCATCGTCACAAATAACCTGATAACTGGCAGAGTCGTCTTTCAACCAATTGTCGTAAAAGCCTTCAGTATTATTAATAACGGCAACGGGATTGTCTACCAAAATACAGCCCAAAGCGGGATTGTTTGTGGCGTTTAAAACCAAAAGATTCTCATTATTGCCATTTTGAAGGTTCAACTGGTCGCCAAATAGGGCATTATTTTGACAAAAGAGTAAACTTAAATTCGAATTTTGGCTTAAATCCAAACTTTCAATCTGATTGACACCACAGTTGAAATCTTCCAAATTAGCAAGATTAGAAACAATGATTTCAGTGAGCTGGTTATTACCAATATCTAAATCGGTAATGGCAAGATTAGTGCTCAAATCAAGTTGCTGAACGTTATTGTTGGCCAAATTGAGATTGAGCAAAGCTGACAGCCCCGATACATCAATGGTACCAATTGCGTTATTGGCAGCTATTATATTTGCAAGAAGTAGATTATTACTTACATCTAAGGTTGAAATTTCATTTTCGCTCACATTCAAACTCGATAGACTTATGAAATCCTCAATACCCGTTAGGTCTGAGATTTCATACCCACTCACATTCAAAAATGTAACCTCCGCGATATTTTCGGTAAGGACGTAATCATCTGGTTCGCCAGAATCGTAACCTAAATCAATGAGCGCTTCCTCAAAGGAATCATCGGGTACAAATGTTTCTCCAAAATTACATTCTTCGGAAATTTCCGCAGTTGGGTCGATGAGCCAATTTACACCCGTGGGAATTACTCCAGTATCGGTTTCAATACATTCCAAATCGGGATTATTTTGGGCATTCAATTCTGAAAGGATAGAATTTTGGCCGTTTCTGATATTCAGGATTTCCAATTGGTTGGCCTGACAATAAATTTCAACAAGGTTTTGATTTTGCTGAAAATCTAGCGCTAACAAACCATTATTGGCAATATTTAAAATTTGTAATGAAGGCACCTCAGCGGGCAGAAATAAATTGAAATTGTTATCTGAGACATCAAGTTCAATTAAGTTTTCATTCGCGCTTAAATCCAAAATACTGATGTCGTTCCCAGCGCAATTTAACCCGGTTAGGCTAATGTTATTCTCTAAAAGTAATTCTGAAATTGTATTGGCAGAACAATCCAGCATCTGCAGATTGGTATTGAACGAAACATCCAGAGCAGAAAGATTGTTGCTGGAGCAATTGAGATTCTCAAGGGCAACGAAATCCTCAATACCGGTCAAATCGGCGATGGCATTTCCGCTAAGGTCCAAATCTGTCAAATTTTCGATTGCTGAAGTGAAGACGTAATCATTCAACGGACCTGAATCCAGACCCAAATCGATGAGCCTTTGCTCAAAGTTATCGTCTGGAATGAAGGTTTCTCCAAAATTACAATCAACGTTGTAAGAGGTTTCAGCATCGGTTATCCAATTGGCTGGTACATTATCTATATCATCCACTTGGATACATTCAAGATTAGGGTTTCCAGAGGCGTTAAAGCTTTCGATTTCTGAATTTATTCCGTTTTGGAGGTTGACGAATTCCAAATTATTGTTTGATAAGTTCACTGAAATGGTCTCAGGGCAGAAAACCTCCTGATTCAGCTCAAAGGTACAAGCCGAAATGGCCAAAGTGGTCAAATTCAAATCGCCCTCAATTTGATTGTTACTGATATTTAAGGATTTTAGCAAAGAAAGGTCGCTGGCAATATTGAGATTGGTGATGCTGTTGGCACTGCAATCAAGTTCGATTAAGTTTACATTTCCGCTTAAATCCAGATTGGCCAACTGATTATTGGTACAAGAGAGTCTTTCAAAGATACTATTGGTTGAAACATCTAAAGTCGTAATCTCATTGAAGTTACAATTTAGACGATTCAGGTTGGTATTTGCCGAAATGTTTAAATCGTTTAACGTGTTTTGCGAAATCAAGAGCTCTTCCAAAAGCGCATTGTTAGCCAGATTTATTGAGGTTATCTCGTTCACCGACGCCGATAAAAATCTCAAATCCGGATTCGCTTGAACATCTAATGCAGTGAGTTGATTGACACTGCAATTTAATCTTGATAGCGCTTGATAATTGGATATGGACAAGTTGG
Source organism: Bacteroidota bacterium (assembly GCA_039025415.1). Classification (GTDB taxonomy): domain Bacteria; phylum Bacteroidota; class Bacteroidia; order Flavobacteriales; family Flavobacteriaceae; genus Psychroserpens. Next base: position 6,630 of record JBCCOJ010000005.1, read on the forward strand.
TCAATTGATTGTCAGCGCAACTCAATTCCACTAAATTGATATTTGAATTAGTATCAGTAATTAGGTTTTGTAATTCGTTACTATCGCAGTTAACTAATTCTAATATTACATTTTGGCTGATATCCAGATTTTCTAAGGCATTGTTGGAGCAATTCAAACTGCGCAATAAACTGTTTCCGCTTATAATTAGGCTGGTCAAATCATTATCAGCGCAGTCGAGCAATTCCAAATTCAGGTTTGTAGAGGTGTCCAAATCGCTCAAACTATTATTGATACAGAATAGTTCTTTTAGATTTGGAGTGTTACTGATATTCAAAACACCTTCGGCGTTAACTGGATTATTGGTCAATAGATAATTTGAACCACAATTTAAGCGTTCCAAAAATACAAGGTTACTTACGTCGAGTTCATCGAGGAAATTTCCGCTGCAATCCAACTCAATCAAAGACTTAAAATCACGAATCCCGGTAAGGTCTGAAATACTTTTGTTACTTACCTCCAAGGTTTGAAGTTGCTCGATGTTGGTCGTAAATACCTGTCCATCCAAGAGCGTATCGACACCCAATTCTATCAAAGCCTGTTCAAAAAAGGTATCAGGAATAATGGTGAATCTATTATTATCGCAATCGCCGTTATAGATGGCGAAGGTGTCTTTTTGCCAAGCAGGAGGAATATTCCCAACAATGGCATCGTCCACGTTAATGCAGAATAAACTGGGATTGTTGGTCGCGTTGAAGGCGGTCAAATCTGTATTGGTTCCATTTTCTACATTTAGAGATTGTAAGGCATTGTTATTACAAAGTAAATTGGTAAGTGCCGTATTTGTAGTCAGGTCAAGAGTTTCAATTTGATTGAACGCACAATTCAAACTAACAAGAGCCGTATTTGCTAAAATATCCAAAGCAGCTAGGTTGTTATTAGAGCAATCTAGATTTTGCAGACTGGAAAAATCTTCAATTCCGGTCAAATCTGAAATATCAAGACCCGAAACATCGAGTGGCATGTTGTAATTAATGATGTCTACCGTAGGCACAAAATTATTGAGGGTATTATCAGAATCGATACCCAAATCTATCAGGGCCTGCTCAAAATTGTCATCTGGAACGTAAGTGCCACAGTCTAAATTATAATTTGCGATGGCATCTTTCTGCCATCCCGCCGCTGAATTTGCAAAAGCCACATTATCGACTTCAATGCAAGATAAATCTGGATTATTAGTGGCATCAAAAATCGTTATGTTATTATTGTTCCCATTACCGAGATTCAAGGCAAACAGATTATTATCATTACAAAGTAAACTGATGAGCGCAGGATTCAGCGATAAATCCAAACGTTCTATTTGGTTAAAAGAACCATCCAAATCTGCCAATTGTAAATTGGAGGTCGTGTTTAGTTCCGTCAAGGCATTACTGGAACAGTTGAGGATTTGAAGACTGGCAAGACTGCTAATATCAAGATTCTCAATAAAATTGCTCTCGCAAAACAAGGAGCTGAGTGATAGATTCGAGTTTAAATTTAATTCGGTCAATTCATTATTGGATAGGTCGAGAACCGTGAGACTGCCATTTTCAGAAAGGTAAATGGTCTCAATACTATTACTACCAGCATTTAAAGTTGTAAGTACTGAAAAATCTTCAATCCCAGTTAAATCTGCGATGGATTGGTTTGACACATCCAGACTGGTCAATACATTAATATTTTCAGTTAAAACCAGATTATCCAATTCGGTATCAAGACCCTGGTCAATCAATGCTTGCTCAAAATTATCGTCTGGAACATAAGTAAAAATATCAACGCAAACACCATCGGTATAATAAGCCCAATCGTCTTTTTGCCAATTAGCGGGAGGGTTAAAAGCTGGGTCGATTTTTATACAGAATAAATCAGGATTGTCTGTGGCTATAAAACTGTTGAAAAGCTCATTAAAACCATTACTTATCGTTAATGAGATTAATTGATTTTCAGAGACATCAATCAAGCCACCTCCTTGGCAAGGCGTTGTTGGTTCGGTTTGGGGGTCTGGGCAAACCGTCGTGTTAATAGTGCTTAAATCTAAAGTTGTTAAAAAATTACTTCTTACGGATAAATCTCTTAAAACCTGATTATTATTTAAGTTTAAAACGCTAATCTGATTCGAGGAACAAAATAAACCCTCCAAATCAGGATTGCTGGAAACGTCCAACTCACCAGCAATTCTATTATCTGAAACATTTAAAATTCGCAAACTATTGTTCGAAGAAACATCTATTTCCTCAAGTCTATTATTATTAACCACTAATATCTCTAGACTGGAAAAATCTTCAATCCCTACGAGACTTTGAATATCCAATCCTACAATGTTAAGTGACGTCACAAAATCTATTCTGTCGGTTGAAACCAAAGCATTATTCAATATACCGTCGCCCATACTAGTATTATCACCAACGCTTACCTCGTTACCATCAGCATCGTGCATTTCAAGATAATCCTCAAAGCTTACGTCTGGAACGTTCGTAGTTTGAGACCAACTCAATATGGAGGTTATGACTAAACAAAAAAGCAGATATTTTGCCAAAATTTGTTTTGCTGATATGTTTCGGATGTAAGTGAACATATTAGTCGACAGATACTTGTCTTAAAGACTTATAATACTGAAAATCCTTTTCTAGTTTCTCCTTTATTGAAGCTATGAGTTTGGCCTTATAGGCGCTGTCCTCTCGCATCTTTTTCCAGAAGAAGTGCGTTGATGTATCTGTGCCATTATCTTGCATATACAACTCTGCGAGCTTGAACCCGTTTTCAATATCAGCATCAGTTATCTCAAAGTAGATAATATCATTTTCAATTTGATAACTTCTTCCATCATTTGTCTGGCCAGAATCTGGGATTTCTTCAAAGTTTTCAAAGGCCTGATTGCCATTTTCAAGAGCGGTTAATCGTTTTAAGGTTTCTTCAAGTATAGATTTTAGTTCACCTATTTCCTTAGACTGTGTTTGAACCTGATTCTCTAATTTTTCAACGTAAACGCTCGTATCATTGGAATTAAGTCCTACTGCTACATTTATATAATTAAAGCCCGAAGTAGATGAAGATGATTCCCAAGCAGTCCCAACAATATTTTTGATGTCCTGAATCTTAATGTCATTGGGACTTACAGCTATCCCAATTCCGTTATTTTCGCCGTTTGGAATAATATAATCGCCAATATCTACCTTACCAAAGACCTTAACTGGTACTTGGCCCATAAATGCCACCTTTTCGTAAAACTTCTCTAAATGAGGTTGCGGTAGTGCGCCTAAAACTGCCGGCTTAAGTGATATCACCATTTTACGGCCATCTAAGTCGGTACGTTTTGTAATCTTTCCTCCATTGACTGAAACAATATCGCCGTAGGACATAGCTTCATTTCTATCATCCCTTAAAAGATACTCGGCATAATCCCCAGCACCAGATGCATAAGAAACCCCTTTAAATCTGCGTTTGTGGTAGTCGTAGATATTGACATTTCTAAATGCAAAGGCTTGGTTCGCGACAGCGGCCAATTCTTTAACTAGTTCTAAAACCAAAGCCGCCGCTGCCCATGCTGTTCTGCTAAAACTCGGTGAAACAACACATGGCACCAAACCCACGCAAACTCTCACATCAGTAAAGGAGGAGGCAAGATTAGAGCCAGCAATGACTAAATCAATACTTTGCCAAGTTAAATCCAAGGAACCATCGACCTGGTCATATAACAAAGCCAATTTATCCATATTGTAATCGGCATTATTCGAAAATTCACTGGCATCTGTTTCACCTTCAATTCGTCCCCACATCATAGGCGCCCCGTCATAACTGGGAAGTTCTACATAAGATGTTGTATTTCCACTGGGAGCATCATCTGTCGTTGGTACATCAAATATCTCTATGCCTATGGTATCAAAAAGATCAATTATAGGGTCAGAAAGTGAGCCACCATCATATGCTGGTTCATTCAAATCTGGACTCGGTGTGGTGCTATCCCAAAAAGAAATAAAATTATTTTCATTTTTTACCCCTTCGGTATTTATCTTAATTGCAATGCCTTGCGTATTGCCTTCTACCAATAAAGGGTAACTATTAATATTTACATCAGGGCCTTGCAAGGTGCTCGACGTAATCTTAACCTGACTGCCCTCTCCATCAATCAATGTACTACCCAATAATGTTGAACTTTCAGTCACGGTTAAACTAGACGTAGTCAATTCTCCAAAACTTGCTCCGCCTAGTACTTCTAAATCATTTAGAATTGTAGAATCCAAAACTCTCAGCTTGCTTTCTAAAAGTGTGTTTCCGCTTACATTAAGAATTCCTGACAGATTGGTATCACTACCATTATTAACAGTTACTGCCTCATTTAAATTTGTTTCACCCTCCACGGTCAAACTTCCGCTTAAATTAGTAGCGTTTTGATTATTGACATCCAGCGTACTGTTTAAATTAGTGGGACCTTCAACCACCAACTCACCGTTTAGAAAAGTTCTGTCATCCACGGTAAGTGTTCCAGTTGCAGTAATGTTGCGATGGTAAGCATAGGGTAAAAACGTAAGACGCTCTCGGCTCATGGTCTCAAAATTATTACCTGCATCAAAATCAATGGCCACCTTTAAGTCTTTGGGTGTACCATCCCATTCTATTTCCTTAAAGTAATCGTGATCGCCATCGCCAATCAACAAATTGATTCGACCGAAAGCATCGGTATCTGTTATCTGTACCTCTTGAAATTCTACCTGATTGGTGCTATCGAAAATTGTAAACTGAACCGCAATGGTCCTATTCGGTAGATAGTTTCCTTCTGAATCTACGCCGGGTAATTCTAATGCTTCGGGATTTATAATAACTGCCTGATAAGTTATGCCGTCGGTTTGAGCATAAAGCCCAAGGCTCATAACTATTACAGATAAATAGGTTAATAAGGTTTTCATATCATTTTATTTAAGGTCAATCTATAGTTTTATCAGTTTAGTATTTAAAGCCTTGTCACTGGACATCGCCTTTAAAAAATAGGCTCCAGATGCTAATTGGCTCATATTTATCTTTAGCTTTTGTGTTGCAGAAAAGTTCTTTTCATGAACAATACGGCCATTGGTATCAAATACCAGTATTGAAATTTCAGACTCAATGGGCGAACTGAAAGCAATAGTCACACCTTGGTCAAATGGATTGGGAAATATCCTTCCGTTCAATGCTCTGTTGTCATTCTCAATTGTCTTAATGGAGTGCATTGGCTGCTGATAACCCTGTCTGAGATAGATACCATTTTTGGAGTGGGTGCCAATAACGCTACCTTGCCCAATACTCTGGCTTATTAAATAGCTGCCACTCGCCGTTTCCACACTGTAGGAAGAGCCTGCGGTGCCAAGATTTGAACGCAACAATTTATAATTTGGGGCCTCTTGTTCCTGTCCATTAAGGAAATAACCAAAAAATATCGTAGTAACGATAAATAAAAATCTGGCCATTTTATCTAATCTTGATTTAGTCATGAATTTTAAATTATTGTGAATCTAATTCTTATATCATTTAAGTCTAAATATTTGAAAAGTTGTCCACCTTTTGTCCGTATCTTGATTAGATATATCATAGACTGCAGTAACAATTAGGTAAATTTATAATGAAGCCCAAACCGAACTGATGGGCGTTTAAACTCAATTTTTCTTGGGTTGTCCCGCTATTGGCCAAAATGGATTGCCCATAATTGTAAACGGCGAAAATGGCAAAATTGCTCGATACAGGATACTGCATTTCAACACCTCCACGATAAAAGAAAATGGTATTATTGAATTCCTCTTCGCCGACTAAATTGAAAACGTCATTGTTAATAGTTTGCGTCCCCCGGATTAGTTGTTCGACAGCTACGGAAACATTGGCTAAAAACGTTAAGTCGCGTAATTGGAAAAGTTTTATTCCCAGACCAGCTTTAATACCGATATAACTCAAATCCCATTCAAAGAAATTATCTACCGAAGCTTCACTTCCAATTGCGCCATAATTGTTAAAGCTTGCACCAAGGGATAAAAACAGAGTTTTCTTATAGTTAAGATTTTGGCGATACCCCATCCCGTAATAATTCTTAGATACAGACAACAGATTATCTAATGACTCCCCTTGGCTATTTTGATAATTAAATGAGGATACAGTTGTTCCTAACTCAATATAAAGTTGCTGACTTTTAACTGTCCCATAAGACAGAAAAAAAACTAAAATGAAGAACAACCTTTTTGTCATGAGCGCCAATTTTGCATTGGCAATATAGATAAGAAAACACTCGAATTCAGATAAATAAGGTCTTGTCCACGCTTTGTCCACCTACAATTTAACCCAACCTTGAAAAAAAATACTGAACTTGATAGTAAGAATTAAAGACTCCAAAAATAAATATATATTATTGATTATCAATTATTTAAAACCAATAGACAATTGTTAGTATATTAGCTAATCCTTTCTGAATCAATTATGAAGCATTTCACATTTCTTCCGTCTGTCCTTAATCGCTCTTATTATCTAGTTAGTCATTTTTTGGTGGACATTTCACTCAAAATTTTACCAATCCTAATTATTATGGGGACAGTTCAAACTGAGGCTCAAGACAAAATTTACGTCGACAGCATTTTAAAAATTATCCCTACCCAAGAGTATGACTATCAAATCAACTCTTACCGCAGATTATTCATTCATCATTTTCAGGTGGACGCCGAAATGGCAAAACCATTTTTGGATTCGGCAATGGCTATCGCCGAACGCAATAACGACAAATTAAGAATCGCTTCCACTTTGGGTGATAAAGCGGTCTTTTATCAAATTACTTCCCGAAGCAATGAAGCATTACCCCTATACGACCGGTCCATAAAATTATTTCAGGAAATTGGCGATAAGGAACAGGAAAGCGTGACCTATAATAATAAGGGGAATTCCCTCCGTCAACTGGGACGTTACGAAGAAGCGATGGAGGCCAATTTGAAATCCATTGAACTAAAGGAACAATTACAAGCTGAAGATACTATAAATAGCCCTGATTATTGGGAGGAAAGTATCGCCGCAAACTACTGGAATATCGGTAACATTCTTGGCGATTTAGAAGATTTAGAGCGTTCTAATGACTATTACCGCAAAGCCGAAAACATCTATAATAAACTAGGACAAATTGACGATGTTGAATCCGTTAGAAATAATTTGGCCATAAATTTACAATTGGCTGGTAAACTTGAAGAAGCCAAACCATTATTTAAAAGAGCCATTGCGTATAATAAGTCAAAAAACTATTACAATGACCTCGCTGCCTCCTACGATAATCTTGGGATGATATATTTTGAAACCGATAGCTTGGATTTAGCCTTAGAAAACTTTGAAAAAGCCTTTGCCATAAGTAAGAATTACCAAGAAACAACACTAGAAGCCTTGAATCTTCGGCATATTGGTCAAGTAAATCTAGAACGGAAAAATTTTCAAAAGGCGCTACCCTATTTTACAAATGCAAGGGACATTTTAATCGAAGCTGATGCTAATAAGCAATTGATAGAGGAGTATAGGCTAATTGCCGAAACCAATGCTGCCCTTGGTAATTACAAAGCGGCCTTTGAAAATTTCCAGAAACACACTCAACTCTATAAGGATATTTTAGGGGAAGAAAACCTTGAAAAAATAAAGAATCTAGAAATTAGATTTCAAACCGAAAGAAAGCAAAGGGAAATTGAAAAACAACAAAGCGAAATCAAGATTTTAGAGGAAAAGGAAGCTGCCGCAAAAATTAAACAAAAAGGCCTGATGTTTGGTTTAATCTTAATTGTGCTACTAGGCGCCATACTACTTTATGCCATTCGTCAAAAAATGAAGCGCAATCGTGCCGAAAGGGAAAAGCTAGACAATGCACTTCAATTTAAAGAAAAAGAATTGACAACACACGCGCTTCACTTAGCGCATAAAAATGAAGTACTGTTGGATTTAAAATCTCAATTAAAGGCACTCAAAACTGATATCAAAGACACAAGAACCTACCAAAGCATTATTAATAACATTAATTTAGATATTAATAATGATGGCAATTGGGAACAATTTAGACAGTATTTTGAGGATGTACATAAAGACTTTAACGCAAACGTCAAACATAATTATCCTGAGGTCACAAATAATGATTTGCGATTGATGTCTTTATTAAAAATGAATTTGTCCTCAAAGGAAATTGCCAATATCCTTAATATTTCGCCAGAAGGTGTAAAGAAAGCACGTTATCGTTTACGGAAGAAATTAAATCTAAATTCTGAAGATTCCCTTCAAGAATTGGTGATTACACTTTAAAATTTCACCCTATAACTTTATCAATAGAAAGGATGTGTTATCTTTAAGTTTTTAATTTCATTCTTTCTTTAGTTATGAGAAACCGATTAGTTTCAATCGCTTTTATTTTTAGTTTCCTTGGCATTTCAGCACAAAATCAAAAATCCCCATCATCATTTTTTGGTTATGATATTGGAACCCAGTATAATCGTCACCACGAGGTGGTTGATTATCTTAAGCATGTTGCCGAAGTGAATCCCAATACGGTTAAGTTGGTGCAATACGGCACAACTCCAGAAAGGCGACCGCTATATCACGCATTTATTTCTTCGGAAGAAAATATCAAGAATCTTGAAACCATTCGCAAGAATAATTTAAAACGAACAGGGCTGATTGAAGGCGAAGCAGAAAAGGATGATATTGCCATAATATGGATGAGTTATAACGTACACGGTAACGAAGCCTCCTGCACGGAAGCTGCAATAAATACAATAGATAAAGTACTAACAAAAAATAAAAATTGGTTAGAGAATACCGTATTGATCATTGACCCGTGTATGAATCCTGACGGTCGTGATAAATACGTTAATTGGTATAATAGAACGGCGAGCGCACCTTATAACCCAGACCAACAGGCAAGCGAACATCAGGAACCTTGGCCAGGTGGACGCTCTAACCATTATTTATTTGATTTAAATCGTGATTGGGCATGGGCAACACAGTCTGAAACTGAACAACGACTTAAAGTTTACAATAAATGGATGCCGCACATTCATGTTGATTTTCACGAGCAAGGTATAAACGAACCCTATTATTTTGCGCCCGCAGCAGAGCCTTTTCATGAAGTAATTACCGATTGGCAAAGGGATTTTCAGACGCAAATAGGGAAGAATAATGCAAAATATTTTGACAAAAACGGCTGGTTGTATTTTACCCGTGAACGTTTTGATTTGTTTTATCCCAGCTATGGTGACACCTATCCAACTTATTTAGGGGCCATAGGCATGACTTATGAGCAGGCGGGCCATAGTCGGAGCGGTTTAGGTATTATAAATGATGAAGGTGATGAATTGACCTTAGTGCAACGGGTTGAACATCATACCACCAGCGGGCTTTCTACAATTGAAATGGCACACAAAAATGCTGAAAAATTGACATCTGAGTTTGCTAAATTTTTTGACAATTCAGATTTGGAAACCAAAAGTTACGTACTTCAAGGCCATGCCGATAAGATTCAAGCAGTTACCAAGCTATTGGATAAGCACGAAATTACTTATGGTTTTGCTGAGGATAATTCCAAGGTCAAGGGTTACAAATTTAGTGCTGCATCTGAAGGGACCCTAAGTACCACGGCAAATGACTTGATAATTAATACCAATCAGCCCAAAGGAAAAATGGTAAAGGTGCTCTTTGAACCAAAAGCCAAATTGGTAGATTCCCTTACTTACGATATTACGGCCTGGAGCGTTCCCTACGCCTATGGTTTGGAAGCCATTGCTAGTAAAACGTTAATGGGTGTCTCAAAGACAAGTTCCGAAGCAACTATTTCAAATTCTGAGAATAGTAATGCCACGGGTTATATCATTCGGTGGGAATCAATGGAGGATGCCAAGTTTCTTGCCGCTTTACTCAAGGAAGATTTTAGGGTTCGCTTTTCAGAAAAACCAATAAGTACTCAAAACAAAACGTTTGATCGTGGAAGCTTAATCGTGGTGAGAGGTGATAATTCCAAAACCGAAAACTTTGATAAAAAATTGGTTGCAATTGCCAATAAGCACCAGCAGGAACTACACGCCATCGATAGTGGCTTCTCGACTCTTGCACCTGATTTTGGGTCTCCAGATGTAAAGTTGGTTAACGCACCAAAGATTGCCTTGCTTTCAGGTAAAAACACCTCTTCTTTGAGTTACGGTGAACTTTGGCACTTTTTTGAGAAGCAATTAGAGTATCCGGTGACCCACTTAAATTCAGAATACATTAATAGAGCGAACCTATCAAAATACAACGTATTAGTAATGCCGAATGGTTATTACGGAGGTATGCTAAACGAATCAATGCTAAAGGCCCTAAAGGAATGGATTCAATCAGGCGGTAAGCTCATTGCATTTGATGGAGCGTTAAGAAGTTTTGTTGGAAAAGACGGTTTTGGACTTAAAAGACAAAAATCAAAAGACAGTAAAGACGATGCAAAGAAGAACACTAAATTGATTCCTTATGCAAATCGCGAGCGAGAGGGTGCTAAAAATCTCATCACAGGTGCCATCTTCAAAACCAAGATTGACAATACGCACCCGTTGGCATTTGGTTACAACAATAGTTATCACACTTTAAAATTAGGTAGAAGTGCCTACCAATATTTAGAAAATGGCTATAATGTTGGTTATTTGGAAGCTAACCCTAAACAGGTTTCTGGCTTTGTTGGTAGTAATGCCACCAAAAATCTCAAGGAAACATTAATTTTTGGAGAACAGCGTATGGGACAGGGTAGTGCTATTTACTTTGTGGATAATGTGATGTTCCGCAGTTTTTGGGAAAACGGAAAGCTATTTTTTGTCAATTCTTTATTCTTTGTCAACAATAACTTGGCTGAGTTATAATGTACTGTATTTAGTCCCTTACAAGAGGTAAGGTTGTACATCGCAGGAGCCCCTCTTGTTTTGCTATCTCAGCGTAAGGCACCTCTTCAACAGTAAAACCCTGTTGTCTTAACCAACTATTGAGTCTATTGAAATTTCGTTCGGAAATGATGACTTTCTCTGAAATTGAAAATACATTACTGTTCATGTCGTACATTTCCTGTTCATCGATTAAGAAACAATTTTCCTTTCCGAAGAAACTATGGAGCCATTCAAATTCGTCGGGATTTTTGAAACCTTCCTTGTGCATGATGGCCTTGTCCTTTCCTATTGGTTGAAAGCAACAGTCTAAATGAAGAGCGTTTTTCATTGGGTCAGAAATTGATTTTGACAAGTGGAAGTCTATTACCTTCTTTTCTGGAAAGGTTTCCTTTAACCATTCCACCGCTTCAGGATTGGTTCTTGCAACTATACATTCTGAATATTTTTCATCATGGAATGTACCGACAAAAATATAATCGTTCCAAACGATCACGTCCCCACCCTCAACATGCACTTCCTCGGGTGGCCTGATGACCTTATTTTTATCTATTTTATCAATGATATATTGAATGGCGTCTAACTCTTCTTCACGTTCTGGTAAAATATTAGCTTTGACAAAAATATCGTCAATTACAAAAGCAATATCCCTCGAAAAAATCTGATTGCAATCTTGAATTATTTCTGGCCGAAATACCTGTACGTCATACTTTTTGAACACCTCTAAAACGGCATCCATTTCAACAACCATGTCGGCTTCCTTGGGGTAGGTACCTGCTTTGATATGTTTTATGGATTTGGGATCGTAAGCGTCTTCTATTTTTGGGGTTGGGCCGTTACTTTTTGCAGTTCCTAAAACCACCGTTCGCAATCGCGACGTTTCGTTTTTAATATTTAATTTAATCATGAAAGCAGAAAAAACTGCCTAAAATCGAGATTACAGTTATCGTTTTAGGCAGTAAATATTAAATCGTATTATCTATTGGCAATTTCCTTGAATTCACGATGGTTTTCACCAATATAAACTTGACGTGGACGTCCAATTGGCTCTTTTCTTAAGCGCATTTCACGCCATTGCGCTATCCATCCTGGTAAGCGACCTAGAGCAAACATTACCGTGAACATTTCGGTTGGTATCCCCATGCCCCGATAAATAATCCCTGAATAAAAATCAACATTGGGATATAATTTTCTATCAACGAAATAGCTATCCTCCAAGGCCTCCTTTTCTAAGCCTTTTGCAATATCAAGAATGGGGTCTTCAATTCCTAATTGACCAAGTACCTCATCTGCCGCTTTTTTGATAATTCTGGCTCTAGGGTCAAAATTTTTATAAACCCTGTGTCCAAAGCCCATTAATCTAAACGAGTCATTTTTATCTTTAGCCTTGGCCATATATTTTTTGGTATCTCCACCGTCTGCCTTAATACCTTCTAACATTTCAAGAACAGCTTGGTTGGCACCACCGTGAAGTGGTCCCCAAAGGGCAGAAATACCAGCAGAAAGGGAAGCAAACAGACCTGCATGAGAAGAACCGACCATCCTAACCGTCGAAGTAGAACAGTTTTGTTCATGGTCTGCGTGCAATATCAATAATTTATCCAACGCATTAACCAAAATTGGATTTTGATCATACTCGCCGTTGGGCTGCTTAAACATCATTTTTAAAATATTCTCAACATATCCCAGTGAAGAGCTCCCATAATCTAACGGTAACCCTTTTTTCTTACGCATCGTCCAGGCTACTAAGACCGGAAACTTTCCTAAGATTCTAACAATGGCATTGTACATATCCTCTTCAGAATCAATATTAACCGAAGATGGATTAAATGCAGTTAAGGCACTAGTCAGAGATGAAAGTACACCCATTGGATGTGCAGTTTTTGGAAATGCATCCAAAATTTTCTTGATATCGTCATCAACTACAGCGTGTGAAACTATATCTGCATAAAATTTATCTAATTGTGTCTGGTTTGGTAATTCACCAAAAATCAACAAGTAAGCCACCTCTAAGAAATCGGCCTTTTCTGCCAAGTCCTCTATCGAATATCCACGGTATCTTAAAATTCCTTTTTCGCCATCAAGAAAGGTAATTGCACTTTGACATGCACCAGTATTTTTATATCCTGGGTCAATTGTAATTAATCCCCCAGTTGAACTTCGCAATGCCTTTATATCAATTGCGGTTTCATTTTCTGTTCCAGTTATTAAGGGAAATTCATGTTTTTGACCGTTGATTTCTAACGTAGCTTTATCAGACATTTATAGTGGATTTTGTTAAGATTAGACTGACGCTAAAGATACAAATTTCAAGAGGAAAATTTTCGTCGATTTTGGATGCTTTTAACAAACAGTTGAGCAGTAATGATGACTTTTTTACAAAGCATTTTTGCCTAAAAAATACTTTGGATAAAAATGAAATACTTTTTTCTAATTTTCTCTTCTAAGTAGAAGATCTATTTCCTAGTTTGGTTTTTTAACATCATTAAATACATATGTTCCACTTTGGTTCTTGCCCAAGGGGTACGTCGTAAAAATTTCAAGCTTGATTTCACTGAAGGATCATGATTAAAACAACGGATGTCGATTTGATACCCCATATACTCCCAACCATAATGCTTTTGAAGCTCGACTATCATTTGTTCTAGCTTTACGCCGTGTAGAGGATTGTTTTTTTGTGAGTCCATTCTCGAATCATAGATTAGTTTTGTCGTGGATTTCGTTTTTTTCTATTTCGACGCCTGCTATTAGAAGTTCTAGATGAATTATTACTTGAATTCTTTGATTTAGAACGCCCTCGATTACGATTTCCCCTGTTCTGACCAGATTTTATCGGTTCGGTAGAGGCATTTGGGTCTGGTTCAAAACCTTTTAATATTTCCACTTCTATTCGTTCACCGATTAGTTTTTCAATATCCTTTAAATATGATGTTTCATCTGCACTAACCAAGGAAATGGCTTGGCCGTTGGCTCCTGCCCTTCCTGTTCTACCAATTCGATGTACGTAATCCTCTGAGATATTAGGCAGTTCAAAATTAACTACATAGGGCAACAATGGAATATCTAAACCCCTAGCTGCAATATCTGTTGCCACTAAGACATTAATACTACCATCCTTAAACCCTGAAAGCGCTCTTGTTCTTGCGCCTTGACTTTTATTGCCATGAATTGGGGCAGCCGTTATACCTGCAGAAATCATTTTTTTGGTCAATCGATTTGCGCCATGCTTGGTTCTGGTAAATACCAAGACTTGTCTCCAATTTCCCTCGGAAATGAGCTTTATTATCAGACCCGTTTTCTTCGCTTTTGCAACACGATAGACCTTTTGACTTATAACCTCTACCGCAGTATTCTCAGGAGTTGCTTCTACTTGAACCGGGTGATTAAGAATACCCTTTGCCAATTTTTTGATATCCTTGGAGAACGTAGCCGAGAACATGAGGTTTTGGCGTTTTGTTGGCAACAAGCGCATGACTTTTTCAATATCTCGGAGAAAACCCATGTCCAACATTCTATCGGCCTCATCTAAAACAAAGAAGTCTATCTTTGAAAGATTAAGAAAACCTTGATTTTCCAAATCCAACAGCCTTCCCGGAGTAGCTACCAGAATATCAATACCTCTCTGTAGCTTTGAAACTTGAGGATTTTGATTGACACCACCAAAGATTACCGTACTCCTTAAATCCAAAAACTCTGAATATTCCTTTACATTCTCAAATACCTGAGCGGCAAGCTCACGAGTTGGCGTTAGGATGAGTGCTCTAACAGGACGTTTTCTCAAAGTTTCTTTCTGTGACAATAAATGCAGCATAGGCAATGTAAAGCCTGCTGTTTTTCCTGTACCGGTCTGGGCCGAAGCTAGCACATCTCGCCCTTCAAGAATAGGTGGAATAGCCTTTGATTGAATTGGACTAGGCTCAGAGTAGCCCTTTTTTTCTATCGCTTTAAGTAACGGTTGTGAAAGACCTAGAGATTGAAATGACATATATTGCGTTTGGGAAGCAATCACAAAACTCGGCTTGGTCACTTCAATTAAAATTCGGGCGAAGGTACGGTTATTTTAGGTGATGGGTAATTTTGAGAATTTTGAGTTTGTTTATTTTCTGAATTTTGATTTTAAAAGTCGTAGATTTTTTATAATACCATTGGACTATTTGAAATCAAAAAATCATAAACTCGATTTATAAAACCCCTCAGGTTTTTAAAACTGGTGATAATCGAAAGACCTTTCAAATTTTAAAAATCTGAAAGGTCTGAAATATCAGGCCTGACCCGTTGGGCCGAAGTTTAATGGCACCGGCGGTTGCTCATAGTCTTTTATCTCCCCATGCGCTTTTTCAAAGCGTGCAACATTATCAGCCAAAGCCTTGACCAAACGTTTGGCGTGCTGGGGCGTTAAAATAATACGTGATTTCACCTTACTCTTTGGAGCACCCGGCATGATATTCACAAAATCTACCACAAACTCTGAAACTGAGTGATTGATAATTGCTAGATTGGAATAGGTGCCTTCAGCGATTTTTTCGTCCAATTCTATATTGATGCCTTTTTTGTTTTGTTTCTTGTTTTGTTCTTCTGCCATCGTAAACTTGTTTAGGTTCCCACGGAAGTGGGAATCTTATTAATGACCCCAAAAATCGGAGGTCTGATTATTTTTGTGTAAAGTTTTTACTAAAAAAGCCTTCAAACAAATTTGTTTAAAGGCTTATGTAAATATTATGATTTTTGATAGACCCCGATTGTCAGCGGGGTAAATTCGACTATCAAATTACGCTGCAGCGCCAGAGGCGACTGGCGTAATTTGGGTCTCATTTAATTAAAATTCATTTCCTCTTTTGCCTTCATTAGCTCATTGAATTCCTCTTTAGAACCTACAATGATGTTATCAAATTTTCTAACACCGGTTCCTGCTGGGATTCTATGACCAACGATTACATTTTCCTTCAAGCCTTCAAGCGTATCAACTTTACCATTCACTGCTGCTTCATTAAGAACCTTAGTAGTTTCTTGGAATGATGCCGCTGAAATGAATGATTTAGTCTGTAATGACGCTCTTGTGATACCCTGCAAGATTGGGGTTGCCGTCGCCGGTTGCGCATCTCTTGCCGTTACCAAAGCCTTATCTTCTCTTCTCAAGATTGAGTTTTCATCCCTCAATTCCCTTGAAGTCAAAATTTGACCAGCTTTTAGGTTTTCTGAATCGCCAGCGTCCTCAACGACTTTCATTCCGAAAATCTTGTCATTTTCCTCGATGAAATCAGCTTTGTGAGCTAATTGGTCTTCTAGGAAAATGGTATCACCCGAATCCATGATTCTTACCTTTCTCATCATTTGACGTACAACAACCTCAAAGTGCTTATCGTTAATTTTTACACCTTGTAGTCGGTAAACTTCTTGAACTTCGTTTACCAAATACTGCTGAACTGCCGCAGGGCCTTTAATATTCAAGATATCATTAGGCGTGATTGAACCATCAGATAGTGGCATACCAGCCTTAACGTAATCATTTTCCTGCACCAAGATTTGATTTGAAAGTTTAACCAAATACTTCTTGATTTCACCAAGCTTAGACTCAATGATAATCTCGCGGTTACCACGCTTGATTTTTCCAAAGGACACCACTCCATCAATCTCACTTACAACAGCAGGATTGGAAGGGTTACGCGCTTCGAACAACTCGGTTACACGTGGCAGACCACCAGTAATATCACCAGCTTTAGCTGATTTACGAGGAATCTTGACTAAAATCTTACCAACCTTAATCTTCTCACCATCATCAATCATTAAGTGGGCTCCAACTGGTAAGTTATAAGAACGTATGATTTCTCCTTTAGAATCTTCAATATGAAGTGTTGGAATCAACTTTTTATTTCTAGATTCAGAAATTACTTTTTCTTGGAAACCAGTTTGTTCATCAATTTCAACTTGATAAGTTACACCTTGCTCAATATTTTCATATTTCACCTTACCGGCAAATTCTGAAATAATTACACCATTGTAAGGATCCCATTGACAAATAACATCGCCTTTCTTAACCTTATCACCAGGTTTCACATATATAAACGAACCGTAAGGTATATTGTTTGTACTTAAAGTGATACCAGTTTTTGAGTCGGTCAACTTTAATTCTGAAGTTCTTGAAATTACAACATCCACGTCGTTACCGTCGTTATCTTTTGTCTTAACTGTTTTAAGATCTTCGATTTCTGCAACACCGTCAAACTTGACTGTCAATTTATTCTCTTCTGAAATGTTACCTGCAATACCACCTACGTGGAATGTACGAAGTGTCAACTGCGTACCAGGCTCACCAATAGACTGTGCTGCAACAACACCAACCGCTTCACCTCTCTGAACCATTTTACCGGTTGCAAGGTTTCTTCCGTAGCATTTAGCACAAATCCCTTTTTTGGCCTCACAAGTCAACGGAGAACGCACCTCGATAGAATCTAAGGCAGAGTCTCCAATTCGTTTCGCAATTGTATCGTCTATATGACCCCCTTCTTCAACCAACAATTCTTCGGTGATGGGATCATAAACATCATTCAATGACGTACGACCAACAATTCGAGCCTCAAGTGTCTCAATGATTTCCTCATTCTTCTTAAGTGCTTGTACCTCAATACCTCTTAATGTTCCACAATCTTCGCTGTAGATGATTACGTCTTGTGATACATCCACCAAACGACGCGTTAGGTAACCAGCATCAGCTGTTTTTAATGCGGTATCAGCAAGACCTTTACGTGCACCGTGGGTTGAGATAAAGTATTCAAGAATTGAAAGACCTTCTTTAAAGTTAGATAAAATTGGGTTTTCAATAATCTCACCACCACCAGCGTTAGATTTTTTCGGCTTTGCCATCAAACCACGCATACCAGTTAACTGACGAATTTGCTCTTTAGAACCACGAGCACCAGAATCCAACATCATAAATACAGAGTTGAAACCTTGTTGGTCTTCACGAATTCGTTTCATGGAAAGCTCAGTTAACTCAGCGTTGGTAGACGTCCAAATATCAATAACCTGGTTGTAACGCTCGTTATTGGTTATAAGTCCCATGTTATAGTTACCCATAATACCATCAACAAGTCCGTTAGCTTTGTCAATCATATTCTGCTTTTCAGCTGGAATAATGATATCACCTAAGCTGAATGACAATCCACCTTGGAATGCGAACTTATAACCCAAAGTTTTGATTTCATCCAAAAACTCTGCAGTTTCAGGAACACTTGTTACTTTAAGGATTTTATGAATAATCTCACGAAGTGATTTTTTGGTCAATACCTCATTAATATATCCTGCAGCTTCTGGCACCTTATCATTAAAGAGTACTCTACCAACAGTGGTTTCAATGATTTGGGTGGTCAATGCACCCTCTTCATTAAAATCTTTCGTTCTAACTTTTATACCGGCATTTAAATCTACTTTCTTCTCGTTATAAGCGATTAAAACCTCTTCTGGCGAGTAGAAAGTTAAACCTTCTCCTTTTACCGTATAGTTTTCATCAGTCTTACGGAGTTTGGTCATGTAATACAAACCAAGTACCATATCCTGTGAAGGAACCGTTACTGGAGAACCATTAGCCGGATTTAAAATATTATGCGAAGCCAACATCAATAGTTGGGCTTCTAATATGGCCTCTGGACCTAATGGTAAGTGTACCGCCATTTGATCACCGTCAAAATCGGCATTAAAAGCTGTACATACCAACGGGTGTAACTGGATGGCCTTACCCTCAATTAATTTAGGCTGGAAGGCCTGAATACCCAATCGGTGTAGTGTAGGCGCACGGTTTAGTAATACTGGATGCCCCATAAGGACGCTTTCCAAAATATCCCAAACCACAGGTTCTTTACGATCTATTATCTTTTTAGCAGACTTAACTGTTTTTACAATTCCTCTTTCAATTAGTTTTCTAATGATGAAAGGTTTGTAAAGCTCTGCTGCCATATTTTTTGGCAATCCACATTCGAATAATTTTAATTCAGGTCCCACAACAATCACCGAACGCGCAGAATAATCAACACGCTTACCTAAAAGGTTCTGACGGAAACGTCCTTGCTTACCTTTAAGAGAATCTGAAAGTGATTTCAACGGACGGTTTGAATCGGTCTTAACCGCAGAGGATTTACGTGTATTATCAAATAGTGAATCCACGGATTCCTGAAGCATACGCTTTTCATTACGTAAGATTACTTCAGGTGCCTTTATCTCTACAAGTCGCTTTAAACGATTGTTTCTAATGATTACACGACGGTATAAATCGTTCAAATCTGAAGTTGCAAAACGACCACCATCAAGTGGAACCAAAGGTCTTAATTCTGGTGGGATGATTGGAATAGCCTTCATAATCATCCACTCTGGCTTATTCTCACGATTTAGATTAGCTTCCTTGAAGGCCTCAACAACTTGAAGTCTCTTAAGAGCCTCCGTTTTACGTTGTTTTGAAGTTTCGGTATTAGCCTTGTGACGAAGTTCAAAAGACAATTCGTCCAAATCGATTCTTGACAATAAATCAATCAAACATTCCGCACCCATTTTCGCGATGAATTTATTAGGGTCAGAATCTTCTAAATGTCTGTTTTCAGCAGGAAGCGTATCCATGATGTTTAGATACTCTTCCTCGGTAAGGAAATCTAATTTCTGAAGTGGCTCACCTTCAACATTTTTTGCCTCACCTGGTTGGATTACGACATATCTTTCGTAGTAGATAATCATATCCAAACGCTTGGAAGGTAAACCAAGTAAATAACCTATTTTATTAGGTAAGCTACGGAAATACCAAATATGCGCTACAGGAACGACCAAATTGATGTGTCCGACCCGCTCACGACGTACTTTCTTTTCTGTAACCTCAACACCACAGCGGTCACAGACGATTCCTTTGTAGCGAATTCTTTTATATTTTCCACAGGCACATTCAAAATCCTTTACGGGACCGAAAATACGCTCGCAGAACAAACCATCACGTTCTGGTTTGTGAGTTCGATAATTGATAGTTTCTGGTTTTAAAACTTCACCACGCGATGCTGCCAAAACAGATTCTGGGGATGCCAAACCAATAGAAATCTTGTTGAATTTCTGTACTGTATTCTTATCTTGTCTTCTTGCCATGTTTTTCTAGTATTCAGTCTCAGTCGCAGTATTCAGTAGGCTCATTTCTGCACATTGAATACTGCGACTGAATACTATTTTTATTCTTCTAATCTAATATCTAATCCCAATCCTTTCAATTCGTGCATTAGTACGTTGAAAGATTCAGGTAGTCCAGGTTCTGGCATTGGCTCACCCTTAACGATTGCTTCGTAAGTTTTAGCTCTACCAATTACGTCATCTGATTTTACAGTTAAGATTTCACGTAAGGTACTTGATGCTCCGTAAGCTTCAAGAGCCCAAACCTCCATCTCACCGAAACGTTGTCCACCAAACTGTGCTTTACCACCAAGCGGTTGTTGCGTAATCAATGAATATGGCCCTATTGAACGAGCGTGCATCTTATCGTCAATCATATGACCTAGTTTGATCATATAAATAACACCTACGGTTGCAGGTTGATCAAAGCGCTCACCGGTTCCACCATCGTATAAATAAGTATGACCGAATCGTGGCACACCGGCTTCATCAGTAAACTCATTGATTTGATCTAAAGTCGCACCATCAAAGATTGGGGTAGCATACTTTTTGTTCAATTTCTGACCAGCCCATCCAAGAACCGTTTCATAAATCTGACCAATATTCATACGTGAAGGTACACCAAGCGGATTTAATACAATATCAACCGGAGTACCGTCCTCTAGGAAAGGCATATCCTCCTGACGAACAATACGTGCAACAATACCTTTGTTACCGTGACGCCCTGCCATTTTATCACCAACTTTTAGCTTACGTTTTTTAGCAACGTAAACCTTAGCTAATTTGATAATACCGGATGGTAATTCATCACCAACTGAAATGGTAAACTTCTCACGACGCAATGAACCTTGAAGATCATTCTCCTTGATTTTATAATTGTGAATCAAATCAGCTACCAGAGAATTCAAGTGATCATCGGTTGTCCAAGTTCCTGAGGTTAAATGCGTGTAATCATCTACCGCGTTTAACATTTTAAGGGTGTATTTCTTGCCTTTAGGAATAATTTCCTCACCTAAATCGTTGAAAATACCTTGAGCCGTTTTTCCATTTACAAGAGCAAATAGTTTTTCAACCAGTTTATCCTGTAATTCATCAAACTTTCTGTAATAAACATTCTCAAGTGCCTCAATATCCTCCTTGTCTTTAGCTCTCTTGCGCTTATCCTTGATTGCTCTAGAGAATAATTTTTTCTCAATGACAACACCGTGTAGTGATGGAGATGCTTTTAATGACGCATCTTTAACGTCACCTGCCTTATCTCCAAAGATTGCTCTTAGTAATTTCTCTTCAGGTGTAGGATCTGACTCACCTTTAGGCGTAATCTTACCAATTAAGATATCTCCTGGTTTGATTTCAGCACCAATTCTAATCATACCATTCTCGTCAAGGTCTTTAGTTGCCTCTTCGGAAACGTTAGGAATATCATTTGTCAATTCTTCATTACCTAATTTGGTATCTCGAACTTCCAATGAATATTCATCGATATGAATTGACGTGAATATATCATCACGAACAACTTTTTCTGAGATTACAATCGCATCCTCAAAGTTGTAACCTTTCCATGGCATGAATGCCACTTTCATATTACGACCAAGAGCTAGCTCACCTTTTTCGGTTGCATAACCTTCACAAAGTACCTGACCTTTTTTAACCTTATCACCTTTAACGACTATAGGTTTCAAATTAATCGAAGTTCCCTGGTTGGTCTTTCTGAACTTGACCAAAGAATAAGTTTTGGTATCGCTATCAAAGCTTACCATAGCTTCTTCTTCCGTTCTTTCGTACTTTATTATAATTTCGTTGGCGTCTACATATTCAACAACACCATCACCTTCAGCATTGATAAGTACTCGAGAGTCAGAAGCAACTTGCCTTTCGAGACCTGTACCAACAATTGGCGCTTGCGGTCTTAATAAAGGTACTGCCTGACGCATCATGTTTGACCCCATCAAAGCACGGTTTGCATCGTCATGCTCCAAGAACGGAATTAACGACGCCGAAATGGAAGCAATCTGGTTAGGCGCTACATCCGTATAATTAACCGTAGATGGTTCAATTACCGGGAAGTCACCTTCCTGACGTGCAATAATTTTATCTTCTGTAATTTTTCCATCGTCATCAACGTTGATATTAGCTTGTGCAATCAACATATCCTCTTCCTCTTCGGCACTTAAATATGTAGGCGCATTTTTAATGTCAACAACCCCATTTTCTGCTTTTCTGTAAGGTGTTTCAATGAATCCCATTGGATTTACCTTAGCAAAAACCGAAA
Source organism: Bacteroidota bacterium (assembly GCA_039025415.1). Classification (GTDB taxonomy): domain Bacteria; phylum Bacteroidota; class Bacteroidia; order Flavobacteriales; family Flavobacteriaceae; genus Psychroserpens. The sequence continues at coordinate 28,920 of JBCCOJ010000005.1, forward strand.
GCGAAGAAATCAAACCAATGTTTGGCCCTTCAGGAGTTTCGATTGGGCAAAGTCTTCCGTAGTGGGTGTAGTGAACGTCACGTACTTCAAACCCTGCTCTTTCACGGGATAAACCACCTGGTCCAAGAGCTGAAAGTCGACGCTTGTGCGTGATTTCGGCTAGCGGATTGGTTTGATCCATGAACTGGGATAACTGGTTGGTTCCAAAGAATGAATTAATCACTGAAGATAAGGTCTTCGCATTAATCAAATCAATAGGTGTAAATACCTCGTTGTCACGTACATTCATTCGCTCACGAATTGTACGCGCCATTCTGGCCAAACCAACACCAAACTGAGACGATAATTGCTCTCCCACTGTTCTAACACGACGGTTAGACAAGTGATCGATATCATCAATCTCTGCTTTTGAGTTAATCAGCTCAATTAAATATTTAATGATAGTTATGATATCTTCTTTGGTAAGAACTTGCTTATCCATACCGATATCCAACTGTAATTTCTTGTTCATTCTGTATCGACCAACCTCACCCAAGGAGTAGCGTTGGTCAGAGAAGAATAATTTATCGATAATACCTCTGGCCGTTTCCTCATCTGGCGGTTCAGCATTACGTAATTGACGGTAAATATGCTCAACAGCTTCCTTTTCGGAATTTGTTGGGTCTTTCTGCAATGTATTGTGGATAATTGCATAATCACCTTGCTGAGCAGTCTCTTTGTGCAATAAAATGGTTTTAACGCCAGCCTCAAGAATCTCCTCTATATTATCCTTATCGATTTCTGTATCACGGTCGAGGACTATTTCATTTCTTTCGATAGATACCACTTCTCCTGTATCCTCATCCACAAAATCTTCATGCCATGTGTTCAATACACGAGCAGCAAGCTTGCGGCCAACTACTTTTTTAAGACCTGATTTTGAAACTTTAACTTCTTCTGCAAGATCAAAAATCTCTAAAATATCCTTATCACGTTCAAATCCGATTGCTCGGAAAAGTGTAGTAACAGGTAACTTTTTCTTTCTATCGATATAAGCGTACATTACCTGATTGATATCTGTAGCAAACTCTATCCAAGAACCCTTAAAAGGGATTACCCTGGCCGAATACAATTTTGTACCGTTAGCATGGAAAGACTGACTAAAGAAAACACCAGGAGAACGGTGCAATTGCGAAACAACAACACGCTCGGCACCATTGATACAAAACGTACCACTGGGTGTCATATATGGAATTGTACCAAGATAAACATCTTGTACGATGGTTTCAAAATCCTCATGCTCAGGATCTGTACAATACAGTTTCAATCTTGCCTTCAAAGGCACACTGTAAGTCAAACCCCTTTCAATACACTCCTCAATTGAGTAGCGTGGTGGATCAATAAAATAATCCAAGAACTCCAATACAAATTGATTTCTGGTATCTGTAATTGGAAAATTTTCCATGAAGGTATTGTAGAGCCCTTCATTGCCTCTTTCTTCTGATTTTGTCTCTAACTGGAAAAAATCCTGAAAGGATTTAATCTGAATATCCAAGAAATCCGGATAATCTGTCTTGTTAATAATGGAAGAGAAATTTAATCTTTCAGCCGTATTTGCTAACATCGATGAACGAGATTTTGATTAAAATAATAACGAATTTATTTGCGTACACTTAGATACACAAAAGGGTTTAGGCCATATCACTTTTAAAAGTGAAGACCTAAACCATTAATTGTGGGTTTGTTAAGCTTACTTAAGCTCAACCTCAGCACCAGCTTCCTCTAACTGAGCCTTAAGTGCTTCTGCTTCGTCTTTTGCAACACCTTCTTTAATTGGAGATGGTGCTTCATCAACTAAACCTTTTGCTTCTTTTAATCCTAAACCAGTTAATTCTTTAACTAATTTTACAACTGCAAGCTTAGATCCACCTGGAGCTTTAAGGATTACGTCGAATTCAGTTTGCTCTTCAGCGGCATCGCCACCTCCAGCAGCAGGACCTGCAACTGCAACTGCAGCAGCAGCTGGTTCTATACCGTATTCGTCTTTTAAAATTGTAGCTAATTCGTTGACTTCCTTTACTGTCAAATTAACTAATTGTTCTGCAAAATCTTTTAAATCTGCCATTTTCTACCGTTTTTGTAAATTTTTAAAAATATAATTGTTTAAGTGCGTACTTGATTTTCTTATCCTTCTTTTTCAGATAAGGTTTTGATAATTCCAGCTAATGTTCCACCACCTGATTTAAGTGCCGAAATAACATTTTTAGCAGGAGATTGTAGCAAGCCAATGATATCGCCAATCACTTCTTCTTTAGACTTGATTTCAACAAGCATATCCAATTGCTCATCTCCAATGTAAATTGCCTCTTCTATAAAAGCTCCTTTAAGCAAAGGCTTATCAGATTTTTTACGGAAGTTCTTAATTACCTTAGCTGGGGCATTTCCAGTTTCAGAATACATTACCGAAGTATTACCTTTTAGTACTGAAGGTAGGTCACCGAAATCTTTTTCGGAGGCCTCCATTGCCTTATTCAACAATGTATTCTTTACTACATTTAATTGCACATTTGCCTTATAGCAAGCGCGACGTAGGTCTGAAGTGCTTCCTGCATTCAATCCAGAAATATCTGCTAAATATATGTTTGGACTTTCGGCTAATTGCGCAGTCAACTCTTCAATTACCTGTGATTTTTCTTCTCTTGTCATAATATAAAGGTTTTAACTGCTTAACTTAATTTTGGGTCTATCGCAATGCTAGGACTCATAGTGCTTGACATAAAAATACTTTTCATGTAAACTCCTTTAGCCGCAGTCGGCTTTAGTTTGTTTAAAGTAGATAACAATTCCTTAGCATTCTCCTGAATTTTTTCAGGGCTGAATGACGCTTTACCAATTGGAGCGTGAACGATACCGGTTTTATCAACTCTAAAGTCAATTTTACCAGCTTTTACCTCTGAAACTGCTTTCGCGACGTCCATAGTAACCGTTCCTGTTTTAGGGTTTGGCATCAAACCTCTTGGCCCTAATACTCGACCTAGAGGACCTAATTTACCCATAATAGCAGGCATAGTCACGATTACATCTACGTCTGTCCAGCCACCTTTAATCTTTTCTAGGTACTCATCAAGACCTACATAGTCTGCCCCTGCAGCTTTAGCTTCCTCTTCCTTGTCTGGAGTTACTAAAGCCAAAACTTTCATGTCTTTACCAGTTCCGTGAGGAAGCGAAACCACGCCTCTCACCATCTGGTTAGCCTTACGAGGGTCAACTCCCAATCTCACGGCCAAATCGACCGAAGCGTCGAATTTAGTATAAGTGATTTCCTTTAACAGGGAAGATGCCTCCTCAAGAGAATACAATTTATTCTTCTCTACCTTGGCTCTTGCGTCTTTTTGTTTTTTTGTAATTGCCATTTCAAAATATTTTAGTTGGGCGCTTCTCCACCTCTAACTGTTATTCCCATAGATCTTGCCGTACCAGCAACCATTTTCATGGCTGAGTTTACGTTAAATGCATTTAAGTCTTGCATTTTGTCTTCTGCAATAACTTTAACTTGATCCAAAGTTACTTTCGCTACTTTCTTTCTGTTCGGTTCTCCAGATCCTTTTTTTACTTTGGCCGCTTCTAATAATTGTACTGCAGCCGGAGGTGTTTTTATTACGAAATCAAAAGACTTATCCTTATACACAGAAATCACGACCGGTAATACCTTACCGGCTTTATCTTGAGTTCTGGCATTGAATTGCTTACAGAATTCCATAATATTAACTCCAGCAGCACCTAAAGCGGGTCCAACCGGTGGCGACGGATTCGCAGCACCTCCCCGAACTTGTAATTTAACTACTTTACCTAATTCTTTTGCCATTTTAATAATTTTGGTTTTGCAGGTTTTCTAAATTGGAAGCTAGAAAACATGCGCTTTATGTATGTAACAATTATTATACTTTATCTACTTGCATATAGCTTAGTTCCAACGGTGTTTTTCTACCGAAAATCTTTACCATTACCTCAAGCTTACGCTTATCTTCATTAATCTTTTCTACCGTACCATCGAAGCCATTAAATGGACCGTCGATTACCTTAATGGTTTCCCCTACGGTGTATGGTATTGCAACATTGGCATTTTCGTCAACAGTTAATTCATCGACCTTACCTAACATTCTATTCACCTCTGACTGTCGCAGCGGAACAGGGTCTCCTCCTTTAGTTTCACCTAAAAAACCGATAACATTGGTTATTGATTTTATTATATGAGGTATCTCACCACTAAGATTTGCCTGTATCATTATGTAGCCGGGGAAATAAACCTTTTCCTTATTTATTTTCTTCCCGTTTCTTATTTGGATAACCTTTTCAGTAGGTACCAAAACTTGGTCAATATAGTCTTCAAGGTTTAGCCTGGAAATTTCACTTTCAATATACTCCTTGATTTTGTTTTCCTGACCGCTTACCGCTCTGACCACATACCAATTTTTCTCTACACTTGTTTCAGACATTTTCTCCTATTTTTATGATTACATCAAATTAAAGTAGGCCTTTATAACTCTACTAAAAACTGTATCTACGCCCCAAATAGCCAAAGAGAAAATAATCGAAAACACGGCAACCAAAATCGTAAGGCTTTGTGCTTCTGGCCATGAAGGCCATGTTACATTGTTCTTTAACTCGTCAAAAGACTCCTTGATGTAATTTACTAATCCAGCCATTATTTTTATTTTAAATAAGGATGTAATCCTCAATTTTTGCACGGGTTGCGAGACTTACTTCGACTTCACTCAGCATAAACTTCTCGCCTCGCCAGTCATATCTTTAATTGATATTCCTGTGCTAATTCATTATTACTTTTGCACGGGTTGCGAGACTCGAACTCACGACACCTGGTTTTGGAGACCAGTGCTCTACCAACTGAGCTAAACCCGTATTTTAAACCCAAACGAAATCCAAGTGTTCGAGTTCATAATTCATTAACTCAAAAATCTGGTTTTGTCCCGATATCGCATCGGGATACCAACTGAGCTAAACCCGTATTAAAGTGAACATCCATTATTTCGGATATTCCCTTATTATGTTACGGTATACCTGCTTTTTGTAGCGCTCAGTTCTGAGCCCTGCCTGCTGGCAGATAGATAAACCCTTTAATATAAATCAAGGCATTCCGCATTTAGCGGAACACCTCAACTATATTCTATCTATATTCTAGGAAAACTTAATCTAGAATCTCAGTAACTTGACCAGCACCTACAGTTCTACCACCTTCACGGATAGCGAAACGTAAACCAACGTTCATTGCAATTGGCTGAATCAAATCTACAGTAATAGTAAGGTTATCACCTGGCATTACCATTTCAACTCCATCAGGAAGCGCGATGTTACCTGTTACGTCAGTTGTACGTACGTAAAACTGAGGACGGTAGTTGTTGTGGAATGGTGTGTGACGACCACCTTCTTCTTTTTTAAGGATATAAACCTCTGCCTTGAACTTTTGGTGTGGTGTTACAGAACCTGGCTTAGTAATAACCATACCTCTTGAGATTTGAGATTTTTCAATACCTCTCAAAAGAATACCAGCATTATCACCAGCTTCACCTCTATCCAAAATCTGACGGAACATTTCAATACCAGTGATAGTAGAAGTCAACTTCTCAGCGCCCATACCGATAATTTCTACTGGGTCACCTGTATTAGCTACACCTGTTTCAATACGTCCAGTTGCAACAGTTCCACGACCAGTAATTGAAAATACATCTTCAATTGGCATCAAAAATGGCTTATCCATATCTCTTGTTGGCTCTTCAATCCAGTTGTCAACAGCCTCCATTAATTCCATAACCGTATCAACCCATTTTTGCTCTCCATTAAGAGCACCAAGCGCAGAACCGGCGATTACAGGACCGTTATCACCATCATACTCATAGAATGAAAGCAAATCTCTGATTTCCATTTCAACTAACTCTAAAAGCTCGTCATCATCAACCATATCCACTTTGTTCATGAAAACAACAATACGTGGAATCCCAACTTGACGACCTAAAAGTATGTGCTCACGAGTTTGTGGCATTGGCCCATCTGTTGCAGCAACAACAAGAATAGCACCATCCATTTGAGCAGCACCAGTTACCATGTTCTTTACATAATCGGCGTGACCAGGACAGTCAACGTGAGCGTAGTGACGATTAGCTGTTGCGTACTCTACGTGAGACGTGTTAATCGTTATACCTCTTTCTTTTTCTTCTGGTGCATTATCAATTTGATCAAATGATCTTGCTTCAGAAAGACCTGCATCAGCTAATACTTTAGTAATAGCAGCAGTTAAAGTTGTTTTACCGTGATCTACGTGTCCAATAGTACCTATATTAAGGTGTGGTTTTGAACGATCGAAAGTTGCCTTTGCCATGTTTTATTTTATTTATTCTTAATTATTTATTTGTGTTCAATTAAATCCTTAATTTGACCTTACCAACAAATAGTTGAAGCCAATTTTATACAAGTGTAATTTAAATAGAGCCAATGACGAGATTTGAACTCGTGACCTCTTCCTTACCAAGGAAACGCTCTACCCCTGAGCTACACCGGCGTAAAGTGTTTAATATCTCTTCATTGTTGAAAGAGAAATCTGCCTTCGCAGAAAATTTTGACCAAAGCATCACATTGTCACCGTGACGATGTTCAGCTCGATTGAGCGAAACATCACTCTCTAGGCGTGACGACATTCAGCTCGGTTGAGCGAAAGACCGGGTTCGAACCGGCGACATTCAGCTTGGAAGGCTGACGCTCTACCAACTGAGCTACTTTCGCATTTTGTAAAGACTAATAGTCTTTAATGGTTTTCAGTATGTAAATAACGTTTACCAAACAACCCAAAAAAAGGTCTGACGCTCTACCAATCCCGATAGCTATCGGGACTACTTTCGCATTTTGTAATGACTTATAGTCTTTAATGGTTTCATTATTTTAAAGAACTGTGGATGATATCTATTCTCTACATTTCAATAAATAAAATACACATCCATTAACTGATGGATTACCTCGCTTCACTCGGTAATCCGTGAAGGGAAACCCTTCCCAAAACATTTCAAACGTCTGCTTACAAAAACAAGTTTTTGACGCTAACTTATTGTAATGTTTGTGGGGAGAGCAGGATTCGAACCTGCGAAGACGTAGTCAGCAGATTTACAGTCTGCCCTCGTTGGCCGCTTGAGTATCTCCCCAAATTTAAAATTTCAATTAACCTTAATTGCTTCTCTTAGTTTAAAAAGAGCTTATCGTCCTATTACTCTTAAAGTCAAAAACATTTTCAATCTCCAAAAACATATTAATGCAATTTAAAATTAAGCCTCCAGAGGGACTCCCTTCGTCTACGCTCAGGATAAACTTCTCATCCGGTTGCTTTAGAGTTTATAACCTAATCAATTTCAAACAATATTTTAATATCATTTAAAATTGAGCCTCCAGAGGGACTCGAACCCACGACCTGCTGATTACAAATCAGCTGCTCTAGCCAGCTGAGCTATGGAGGCTTTTATTAGTTTTTGGCACTAAAAAAAGCCCGTCATTTCTAACGGACTGCAAATGTAAAGATTTATTTATTCTTTCAAAACAAATTTTGAAAATATTTGTTAGAGGTAATTTCTCTGTTTTTCCTTACGCTTTTTTAATTGTCTTTCCAACGAAGAAACCGCCATATCTGTACCTTCCTCAAAAGTTTTACACTGTTTCTTTACCACTAAACTATCTCCAGGAACTTCTACTCTGGCCTCGAAAATCTTATTTTCCTTATCGCTTGTATTCTGAACTTTCAAATAAACATCAGATTGGATGACCTTATCATAAAACAAATCCAACTTATCCATTCTTTTTTGAATAAAATTTATGAGCTTTTGGTCAGCGTTAAAATTAACGGATTGGGTGTTCACTTTCATGGTCTTTAATTTATTGGTTAGACATAATAATTTCAACTCCGTGGATGCGCATTTTTATAAACACGCTTCAGTTCGGCCATACTATTATGAGTATACAACTGCGTAGCCGCTAAACTTGAATGTCCTAGAAGTTCCTTTACCGATTTTAAATCTGCACCTTGA
>JBCCOJ010000006.1:0-36048 GCA_039025415.1 Bacteroidota bacterium
CATACTTATTATTGGCGTAACCTATATAAGCAGTTATTCGGGCCATGATAATGCTGTCCTGCGAATTTTTTAGGGCGATACGTTCAGCTCCCTCTGCAAGCGTGATAATGCTATCGTATTTTTTCTGTTTATAAAATACGGCTTGTAATGCATAAATGCTGTCTAATTCTGAGAGTGATTCAGACTGCGCATTAAGTTGTTTTACAACAAAGAGAAATAACGTTAATGTGATTAAAACGTGTTTCATATAAAGCAAGGCCCCTGATTTTAATTGTGGTAATACTACAATAAAAATTTTAGCAACGAAAGTTTTAAGGATGGTCAATATCTCATTAATCCTAAATTAAATTAATTAGTCTTTATAATCTCAACAATTATAAGGTTCTTTCAAACTGCTATGGAATGAAAAAAACCTCGTTGTCTTTATGGGTTGACTTCTCAGAACATAATTTAAGCTAGACAAGGTATAGAATGTTTTATCGTTTGAACAACCAGCTTTTTAAGATGTTACAGCTAACGTTTGGTTGAAGAAAAAAGAGCAAAATACAATGGGTAATAAGCTTAGGTATTTATTGAATTTCATACAATTTTATTTGAAGACATCATTTATGAGAACAATGTAAATAAAAAAATACCTATCAAAAAATTGATAGGTATTTAAGCAAAACTTTCGGTCTCGAATTATTAACTAACATAATCAAAACGCATGAATATTCTACTCTTATTTAGTTTGGTCATGACTAAAAAAAGAATATTAAATATTGGTTTTTAAGTTTTTTAAAGTTTGATTTTCGGAATAGTCTAACAATTCAATACTTGCCAAACTTAAGTAAATAAAACTTCAAGGTTTAATACTTTACTATTAAAGTTTTTCAATTTTAAAACCTATTCTAACACCTGATTTGTGTGTAAAGAAATATTCATAATCTAATTTCAGGTCAGCAATATTAATAATTTGTCTCTGATAACCTCCAATCTCAATATTAAGAGGTCGTTTCTGCTTGACATTCATCTGAAAATCAAACTTAGCGCTAGTATTCGCTGCCTCGCCAGCAATAATAAACTCCCGACTCTTACCTATTTCCCACTCTCTATCATATGTAAAGAAACCGGAAGTGTTCGAACCATTTATAAATCTATCATTGTTTAATTTTCCACTCTTTTTTCTCACCTTAATTGGATAACCTTTGCTTACATCCCAAATTCGGTTTTTTTTGTTACCCTTGGGTTTAATTGAGATATCTCCCGATTTAGTTTTACTTGATACATAAACTCCCATAGCTCCAAAAAATTCCTCATAAGGAAAGCGATAGTCATATTTATCAATAAATCTCGTATAGGTCACTCTATATGTTCCATCAAAATCAAAACCTTTATTGCCATAATAATAAATAGACTTATCCAGTCCAATTGCCCAAATTTTACCATTGTTTACCGCCACATCTTTTAAGTCTTTACGTGTATTTTTGATCAAGACCCACTTTTGGGTATTGTCAAACCATTGGTAAATGCCTTTATTTCTTCCTACTGCGTAAACCTTACCAGTTTTATCATCAACAGTAATCTTTAGTGGCTTGCCATTTAAGGTCTTCCAAATACTACCGTTAAACGTTTTAAAGGTATTATCTTTAAACCTTGCAAAAAGTATTCGACTATCTAGAGCTACGACCTGGTTAAATCCGGTGGTGTTGAAATTTACATTGGAAATAGGCTGCCATTTACCACCATTTAACTTGTACAATTTTCCCGCTAAATCTGTTGCTCTAACATTTCCGCTTTTATCGATATCAATCTCATCTATTTTCAATCCTGGAATTTTTATCCATTTCCCTTTGACATCAATAAAAGCTTCGTTGCCACTTGATACCATATAAACCGAACCATTAGGATGCACGGCTATAGATTTGGCATTTTTCGCTTGCGTACCGAAAACTTGAAATTTTTTTGTTGAGCTGCTATACTTTTTGACATTTCGAGAAGCATTAACAACATATACGCTACCATCTTTCGGGCTCATTGCAATATCCAAGGCTTTACCACCAACCTTAACAAAGGCTTGAGAATTAGCAGACCCTATTATGCCTAAAGTAAGTGCAAGAATTATTATTGTGTTTTGTATTTTTTTCATTTTTTAAGTTTTTTAAGTTTTTGGGCTTCAATTTGTTATTGAAGCGTTTAATTTGCGTTTATCTGAGGTGTTTCTAAATTCACCCCAACCATTATTAATGTTATTTACTATGATTATTAAACTCCTTAAAGCTGCTATTAATCGAGAAAAATAGGTCTCCCTCTTCGTATATTGAAACCCCAGGGTATAATTTTGAAGGCTTATGGCAAGGGCTTGATTTATCATTTGAACGTTTAACATCAGTACATTCTACAAAATGCTTTCCTCTAAAATTGGCAACCAGTTTATTTTGGTTGAATTCAATGATATGTAAGGTGCCATCTATTGCATTGGCTTCTAAATCTAGATTTGAATCCATAAAATAAATGCTGTAATGATTCTGTTCTTCCTGTTCTTCAAAAGTGATATTCGACACCGAAGACTGTTCGACCGCCTCAAGTAACGGCTGTGACAATTTTTCAATACGCTTAAAGGCTTCATCCGGTGAAATTTTTCCTTCTTGCATAAGCTTGGCGATTTTCTTGGTTTCCTCTTCGACTGTTAGTTTCTTGGCAGCCAAAGTTTCGCCTTCAGATTTTAGTTGTTCCCCGTCAATCTCATTTAATTGTTTAGATGTGGAATCATATTCGGCCATTCCAATCCTTAAATTGGAAACACTCACGTAAACACTATCCTCGGGTACAATTGGAAATTTAAAGCGGTTTTTAAATGATACTTCTAAAATCAACGATAAGCCTTTTGGAGCATCGTCTGGATTGGCCCTCTTACCTAATTTTTCTAGACGCCTTACCTCCTTGGCCCACGGCCCATTTGGGCTCATGTCATGTTCATCGATAACTAAACTGAAAGATTCCATAGTGTTGCCAATATCGGCCTTAACCACTTCGGGATTTTTAAAAGTCTTACCATCATAGGTTACATTAAATTGGGCGTTGAGAAGTCCTGTCAAGAAAAAAATAAGGAGTCCCGAAATTTGGTTTATTGTTTTCATTAGACAGAATTTAGCGTCCTGGTCGTTTACGCAGAGTGAAAGTAAATTCAACAGGCTGTATTTCTCCCTTGATTCCCATTGGGTTTACCATTAAAGCCACGGAGTATTTACCATCAGGCATAGTGCCAATCATTTGCAGCTCTTCCTCTTCTGGGTCAGACGCTAAAAGCCCTGCAAAATCAAACGCCTCCGCTGGCAGCCCCATATCACCAGGGAAATAAGGTATAGGTTGCTTTCGAGTCATTTTTTTTACCACTTTCCCGTCCCTTTTAATGACTGTCGTAAAATCAAAAAACACGATGGTTTCCTTGTATATATTAGGTTTTACGCCATCTGCCTTAAAGTTAAAGCCTAACTTATATTTTCCAGTTTTAAAATCCTTAAATAGCTGGACGGCAGAATTAGTCTCCAGTTTAAGTTCGGTGTTTGTCTTTCCGTTTAGGGTAAGACTACCTTTTACGGATTGTGCATTTAGTGTTACCAAGAATCCGAATGAAAAGAGCAATAATGTGAAATTTTTCATAATGTATTATTTAAAGAATTGTGCGTTTTTGATGCTGTTTACAGCGGTTGTTTTATAATCGAATGATTTGTCATAAGTTGCAGGAGTCGTGAAGTAAATCGTATATCCGTCCATTTTAATTTCCAGCTTTCTCTGTTTTTCAATCCAGATGGCGGCCTTACCTAATCCAAAGACATAAGATGCTGACTTATAGATTTTTTTTCGACCTTCCCATTTTTCTTCCCAGAGACTTTCGTCTTCCCCTTGGTCTTGCACAACCGAAATCATTCCTCTGGAATATTTCGAAGGGTCATTATACAATAAAGTGAAATCGCAGTTTTTACCCATAAAACGTTTAGTAGGGTCAATTTTTACCTCATTAACCCCATCATTTTCGTAGGCCTTTAGAATGTCGTTGGTATTTAAATATTGGCATAAATCGTCAGGTAACTCAGTAAACGAATAAACGTTTCCTTTAAAGTCTTTGTTTGTAAAATCATCTGTTCCGGTTTCCATGCCAATGACAGTTTTTTTATCCCCAATACAGGAGGTCAACAGGAAAACTAATAACAGATAAACCGATGTTTTTAATGTGTTTTTCATATCTAAATTATTTTATAAAGCCAGCGTTTCTAGCCATGCCAATTGCCATACTTTTGTAATCACGTTTTCTGGCGACTTCAGCTTCGTTCAACTTATTTTTTATTGGAAATACGTAAAGCGTATAACCTTCAAACTTAATTCGCAATTCGGTCTTGGCCTCTATCCAAAGCGCCGCCATTCCTAGACCGTCAATCCATTCGGCAGACTTTGACATTGACTTTTGCATCGCCCATGCTTCTTCCCAGTCTTCGCCACTCCCGGTAGCTTCGGCTATTTCTCCCATCATTTCATCCTTACCGATTTCCCGCTGCACGTTCATGGAGCCGCGCAACCATAAAAAATCATTATCCCCGTCTTTAATAAAAAATTGACATGAAGGTGGGGAATTCGGCACACGTTGGTCTGATTTGGAAACATCCTGTTTTACAATAGCATCTTCGGAAACATTATAAAGCGATGCGATATCTGTTTCTGACAGTTTATCACAGGCACTCATGTCCTTATTATAGTCGATGAGATTCCCCTTAAAACTTTTATTCACAAAGCTGGTGTCGTCCATTTCTGAAACGTTGACCATTTTTCTGTCGCCGAGGCAGGCCGTTAAAACCACTGATAATAGTACGGCCCCAATAGTTGTTCTTATTGTATTCATAATTGTTTATTGTTTTAAAATTTTAATTGCTTTAGTTTTATTTGACCCCTTAACATTTATGACATAGTATCCTTGAGCGAGATGCCCTAAAGACATTGTCAATATGTCTTTATTTTGAACTGACCAACTCCCCAATTCCCTGCCATTCAAATCAAATAATCTAACATCAAAATCACCACTAATCGGCAATCTTAAATTAAGTATATCCTCTACTGGATTTGGAAAGGCCTTAGCTGTTTTGGAAGAAAAGTCATCAAGACTCAATTGTAAATCAACAAATTGATGTTGAGTGGTATTTGTAATAATTGGTGGGTTCTGATCAAAATAGATTGCCGCTGTATTTTCTACTATGGTATTAAGTGCAATGCCTTCAATTGGCCTTATTGCAAATTTCACATAGCCTTGGCTTGCTACTGGATCATTTGCGGTAAAATCCAGAAAAATGTCTTCAAAGAAAAACCTAATATTGGTTTTGCCATTTAATGTAAGTTGGTCTAATACAACATCGTGGCTAGCCTCGATTAATTGAATTGAATTTAAGTCAAGGTTCTCATCCATTTCATCTAAAATGAAAACGTCCTTGGCAGAGAAATTACCTTCATTTTCAAATCTAATCGTGTAGGTTAAATACTGTGTATTTATGTCAACTTCATTCAAAACATTTGGAAGGCCCGGTGTAACTAGTTTATCGTTTGGATCATACGAGCTAAATATTTCAATTGTTTTTGGCACTGGAGCATAAACAGGACCTTCTGGAACAAACGGATTATCGTTTGGATCGTTTGGATTTGGAAATGGTGGAATATCCTCTGGAAGCCTCAATTTAGGTTCATCATCAGGCCTTGGAATTAGTGGAATGGTGAGGGGCCCATTATTGTCATCTAAATTATCGCCTCCCACGAAAGATAGACCATACTCGATAACCGTTCCGTTTTGTTCTGGCGCAAAAAGACCAGTATCCACTTCAATAACAATCATGTCTCTAGGTGACAATTCTGGGATTGAAAAATCTATCGTAATCTGGTCTGTTGAACTATTAATCTCTGGTGTTAGACTTAAAGTCTCAATCTGAAAATCATTAGGTGAACCTGCAATACTCCAATTGTTACTTCGAGGTGGAATTAAGGTGTTATATATTACAGGAACATCTGAAAGTGCCGTAACCCTATAAAGTGTAACATCATCAACACTTGGGAGAAGGTTATCACTATTATCATCTTCATTTTTGTATAAAAACTGAAATTCTAGGTTATTAAAAGTCTTTGTTGAAGAAATATTGCCAATTGCCGTCGCAAAGGTATTTTCAAAACCTTCCCTATCGAAACCCCATGCGCCCTCTTTTTGGGAAGACTTTACTAATAAACCGTCAATATATCTTATTTGAAGTTTGAAATCCCCTAAATCTGTATCTTGATTTACATCATTTACATTAAAGGTGGTTGTTATATTCTCAGGCGTTACATTTGGATCACTGCCTAATAATGTCATGTTGTAGTCGCCGGTTCCATCATAAATAAAAGTGAATTGGCCATTTGGTCTTGTAACAGCAACTCTAGATACACTGCTTCCAGTTCTTTTGAGCGCAATTCGTTGATTTTTATACTGCTCGCCTTCATCAAAAACTTCATTATCATTAGAATCTAAGTAAACTTGACCTGTAATTCTAAATGATTCAAAATCCCCAGGTGGTATATCTGCATTGGATAGCGTAAACTTTGCGAATTCCCCGCCTCCATGTATCCATATGCCACCATCACTTTCTACAGCTATTTTCATACCAATACCAAAAGGTAATTCTGGTAGTAGGCTATCTTCTGTACTAAAACTAAACTGCGTACCAAGTTTATAGGTTTCAATATTAACGCCTCCAAACAAGTCAACCATTCTAACGAGCTTTGGAGAATTAAGAATCAGAATTAAGTTGTCGGAAGCATCAACGGCACCGTAGTCGATAGTTTCGAATGACTCGAAACCTAAATCCTCAAGTACAATTTCAATTATATTTTCATCGTCATAAAGAAAAATAGTGGACCCCGCCAAAAATGCCATTTTACCATCACTTAAAGTAATTTGCTGAAGCGCACTGGAACCACCTGATGGGAATAAATCTGTGGTGAAAAAAAACTCGATAGTAGTAGTTGTATCATTGGTTGGGTCGTATTTATTGATTATAACCTTATCATCCCCATTATCTACTTCTGAGTAAAACACATTGCCAAAACTATCTGCCGAAACTGGATTATTATTATCGTAGTTAACAAGATTATAAGTTGCTGTTTCTTCATCGTCAACATAAACATGTAATACATCTGTTTGTCTATCAAAGAGCCAAACTTGGTCTTGATAGGTTGTAATCCAATCGGGGCCAAAACCTAAATCTGTATCGCTGTCAAATTCTTGTTTAATTGGAGGATTATATCTAATCAAATCGCTTCCTTCAATTGCATTTAATAATCCGTTGTTATCCACTACAGGAATACCACGGGTAATATCAAAATCATTAATCCCAAAAACCTCATCATCGCTTAAGAAGGCTAGAACTCCGTCTTGCGAGTTCATCCACCAAATACCTCCATCTTTAGCCCGTGCTACGTATTGGTAATCATTTTGCTGTCCTTTGTATGCTATTAAGGCAGATAAATTCCCCGTCTCATCATCATTTATACTGAACCACTCTTCGCCAGTCAATTTTAATATCTCTACTGGTCTATCAAAACCCGAAATATTATTGGGGTTACCATTAGCAGTAAGATAAATGTGGCCATTTTCTTCATCTACAGCATTAAAATTAGAATGAATCTCAAAGCCTATTTGTTCGAAGTCATCTAGAGAGATTTGAGTCCATAATGGTTCAGCTTCATCGGGAGCTAGTGTAAAGACCCCTGAAAACGTATTGGCCACTGCCCATATCGTACCATCGTCTGCATAAGCAATATCCTTGAAGGTATGCTCACCATTACCCGGATTTTCAATATTAAAATATTCAAAAGTATCTGTGGTGGGCGTAAATCGCGCTATACCACCTTGATTTACTAAACCATAGGCAATTAATACCCTGCCTGCACTATCAACTGTAATGTCAGTCACGTCCTCACCTGGTAAATCATCAGCACCGTAATAGTCGATAGAATTAGTGTCGTTTAGGTCAATTTTATATAACCCATTTGTTCCTCCTACGTATAAAAACCCATCACTAATAGCATTAATGTACCAGTTTGAAGAAAATTGTGGTATACCGCTCAATACCCCCTCAGTGACAATTACGCCATCCAATAAGCTATATAATAAAACACTAGTACCCGCGCGAGTGAGGATATATGTTTTACCACTAGCACTATCATGAGCAAATTCTAAAGGATTATGGTCTGCATCGCCTAAAAGATAAGTACCGAATTCTAGCGTAATTAAATCTAGATAACCAAGATGATCAGCACTTTGGTTCACATCACTATATAGCAGTTTACCATCAGGAGTTACAATGCCCTCTTCGGAAACAATCCTATTACTTAAACTATTTGTTGGTATTGCATTTTCAGGAAGGTTTTGCCAACTACCGTCACTCTTTTTAATTGAAAAACCCAAATCAGTTACAAAAACTTCATCATCGTTGAAATAGTTAGGGATTATCTTTCTTACAAAATTTGAATTTAAGCCAAAACTTTGTTCGACCACTCCCAAATTATCAGCTTCATCACAAAAGGAAATTTTACCATCAGCTTCAGGCAAGTCAGCCCCACAGGAATTTGGATAGTACGTTATTTTTGTACCTACAGTGTAGGTCTCAATCTTCTCAATTTGAGCGTTGCAAATTCCAATTAACAAGGCACAAATGATAGTGGTAATCAATTTTGTTTGATTCATTTTTAAAAAATTTTAGTGTTGTTGTAAGAGGAGTTTTTTTTAGAACATTTTACGGTACTCCTTGGGGTTAATGGTTTTATTAATGTTATCCTCAATTGAGACGGTCTCACTCTTTACTTTACCGTCTTTGGATTCCATAGTGTACTCCATTATGTGCCCTTTAAGTACATCCTGATTTTGGATGAACCAATTAGGCAGATTTACGTCTGGCGCGACCCATAGATTAATTGTTACTTCATTATCAGACATAACATATTCGTAGCAGGTGGCACCAAGAATGGTTTTGGTTTTTCCTGTTTTTTGCAGACCATTATAGTTGTAATCGGCCATCTGCTCAGTAGGGTTTTGCATCTGCTGCCCCCCCATCATACCTTGGGACATGCGCATTTTCATACCTTCGGTTTCCACAAAAATCTGAACGCTTCCTTCATCCATAACAATTAAGGACTCTCCCTGAAGTTCATCCTGCGAATACTCGCCCATATCGGCTTTCATACCGATGTACTCTGCATTTGGGTTGAGTAAATATGAGATATTGTAGCTCTCGTTCTTTTTTAGGTCTGTTATCTTCACCTTCGTTTCAAAACTGAATTGATAACTTCCCTTTGCTGTATCTGGCCCTGATTCAAACTTGGGCGCTTTAACCAGATCCTTCTTTTTCTTTTTAACCGTACGTCGGTCTTGAAAATTTACTGGGCTTACGTCAATAGCACCCGAGACACTAGAGGTTGTATAACTTACAATGTATTGCTCTTCAGAATTTTTATTAGGATTCTCGGTTCGGGTCTCTAATTTTGCAGTACCGTTAAATGAAATTTGAATATTGTCTTCACTAAAAACGTCAAGGGTCACGGTTCCCGATTGTAGTTCGTAATTTTGATAATCTTTTGTGACAGCTGATGAACGTCCATATTCATCTTTAAAATTCGGGTCATAAACGGGATCATAAGATAGTTTTAGTTGCGCATCTTCTGGAATATTGAGTTTAATCTGTTCTTTCTTTGGTTTCTTCCCGTCAAATAATCGCGCTTGCCCATTGGGTATGACCAACACGTAGCCATCTTGTATATCTGCGGCCATGGTTACCCATGAACCGTAAATTCTCACCTCATCATCCGCAATATCTGCTACTGATTTACCAAACTCATCAATATTGAAATTTCCGTACTTCTTGCCGTGCTTTATAATTGCAGACCCCGAAGTCTTTTTGGTAGCATTAGAGGATTGGGCGTTGTCATCACTGGAAGACTTTTTTTCATCAGAGGATGTATCATCCTTATCATCATCTGAATTTCCTGAAATTGTCTTGTTTATTTTTTCTTTTAGTTTTTTAAATATCTGTGCCTCGGCGTTGTTTCCTGCTATTAGAAATAGCGCTAAAAGCATTATTTTAAAGGTAGTTCTCATATCATTTTCAGATTTAAATTCACCCTTAGTACATTAGCTTGTCAAAATGTTAACAGCACCTTAAAAAAAATTATATTTGCTTTTTGTGTTAACATTTCGACATTATAAGTAACCAATGACCAGAACGGAAGATGACTTGAACTTGCAGAGCCGCTTGAGAGCTGACGATAAGAATGCGCTCGAAAGGATTTATAAAAAGTACAGGTCTGAGTTCATTGCATATGGAATGCGTTATGATATAGGTGAAACTGATATTCTGGACATTTATCAGGATAGTATTATTTCAATGCACCAGAATTTTGTGAAATCAAAATTGGAGTTGAAAACAGCAAGTATCAAAACCTATCTTTTTGGTATCGGAAAGAATAAAATTTTTAAAACCCTTAAAACCAAACAACGCTTTAAAACTATTAATGACGAACGCGAGGAGTATCAAGAAATAGATTTAGCAAGTCAAGAGCCGTCCCCACAACAATTAGTTCTGGCTAGTCGATTAAATCAAATTTCTGAAAGCTGCAGGAGTATTCTAAAAATGTTCTATTATAGAAATCTCACTATTGACGAGATTGTGGAACTTACAGATTATAAGGATGGTAACACCGTTAGAAGTCATAAATCGCGCTGCATTAAACGCCTAAAGACAATGTTTGAAACTGTATAATGACACAGGAAGACCAAATACAAAACTATCTCAATGGCAAGCTTTCAACTGCTGAACGCGCAGAATTTGAAAGAAAGCTAGATACTGATGCCGATTTTAAGGCAGCCTTTGAACACCACAAAAACCTTCAAATTGCGTTTGAATTCAATGAAGCAAATGAACTTAAAAAACGCTTTGAGATGTTGGAACAAGATAAGGTAAACACATTTCAAAAATTGCTAAGAAGTCGATTTTTCTATCCTGGTATCGCGGCTCTTTTTGTACTCGGCTTCTTTATTGGAAAGAATTTAAAAAATGAACAAAATCTGTTCGATGACTTGATAGATGTTTATCCTAACGTGTACCAACCCATTACCAGAGGTCAAAGCAATAACGACTACAGTGATGCTTTTGTCGCCTATGAAAATTCGGATTTCGAAACAGCTGAAAAGGAACTTGAATCGCTCCTTTTAACTACTGATAATGAAAATCTCAGATTCTACCTTGCGCTGAGTAAAATTCAGAATGAAAAATTTGACGATGCGCTATCTGAATTTGATAAAATCGATTTAGCTACCAGCGATTACAACTCTGAAATTCTTTGGTACAGTGCTCTTATTTATTTGAAAAAAGAGCAAAACCAAAAATCAAAACAACTACTTCAACAATTGGAAGAAACGGGTTCTGCTTTTAAAGCGGCAAAACGAAAAAAATTAATGGAAACATTATAGGTATTTCCTTGTGTTAATTGACCATTAATGACGGTTTGAACTGATAGCCAATCTTCTCTAAAGGGAAAAAATTGAAAACTCTACCTTTTTTAAAAAAAAAGACGAATTAAATTTGTTAATGTTGGCATTGCAAGCACTGATAAATGGCCTATTATTCGCATTCTATCCTTATCTTTACTCTACAACTTATTAGTAATTTCTACTAAAACAAACAATAAAAAAGGTTAGTTTGGTTCTAGGTGAAACTAAGTGGAATTACCAAAAAAACCAAGTACATATAGAACTATGAAAGACCCAAGATTCCCCGAAATATCACACGCCCAGGTTGATAGAATTAAAGATTGTGGCACCGTAGAACACTATGATGAAGCTACCCGAATTTTCGACCTTGGTCAAAATCAGTATGATTTCTTCGTTGTATTGCACGGCGAGGTTAGCATAGAAGACCCTTACAATAAAACAACCATTGTCAGACATGGTAAATATGAATTTACCGGCGATAGCGGTATGCTATCAAATAGAGCCGCACAGTTTCATGCTGTCGCCCAACCAGATACCACTGTTTTGAGGATTAAACCAAAAAAGCTTAGGGATATTATTTCCAAGAATAGTGATATCAGTGATATGTTGCTAAATGCTTTTTTATTAAGACAGGAAACCGTATTAGCAGAAATGGAAGGCGGTATGAAATTAGTGGGATCTGGTAAATCGAATGCCACCTATAAAATTCGTGACTTTTTAGAAAAAAATCACATTTGGCACAGCTTTGTTGATGTTGACAACAACGAAGAAGCAACAGAGTTGCTAGAAAACTTCAATCTCAAAAAGGAAGATTTACCATTTCTTATAAATAGTGATTCCAAAATCTGCCGAACCCCTAGCGTGGAAGAACTGGCTAGGTATAGCGGGGTTTTAATGGATTTTGAAGATAAGGTTTTTGATGTATTGGTAATTGGTGCTGGCCCATCTGGTTTGGCGGCAAGTGTTTACGCCGCTTCTGAAGGACTAGAGGTGGTTACGATTGATAGCGAAGCTCCTGGGGGGCAAGCGGGAAAAAGTTCAAAGATTGAAAACTACCTTGGATTTCCAACAGGTATTTCCGGCGGAGATTTAGCCCAACGTGCTTACGTACAAGCACAGAAATTTGGGTGCAATATTTCCATTCCGCATATTGCAGAAAGTATTGAATACAATGGTGACCACTTTACCGTATGTGCCTCAAACGAAAAGGTCATAAAATCAAAGGCGATTATCGTAGCTACAGGTGCAGCTTATCGAAGGTTGCCGATTGATAATATTTCAGATTACGAAGGCAGCGGGATTTATTATTCGGCTACTGGTATGGACGTCACTAATTGCATTGACCAAGAAGTGGTAATTGTTGGTGGCGGTAATTCTGCAGGTCAAGCGGCGATGTTCTTGGCAAACTCTGCTAGTAAAGTCTACGTAATGATTCGTGGAAATGACCTCGGCGCTAAAATGAGCGACTATTTGGTAAGACGTTTGGAAGCCAAGGAGAATATCGAAATTATGCGAAATACCGAAATTACCGCATTATACGGCGAATTTCATTTAGAATCAATTACAGTTAATAATGATGGAAACGTTAAAGATATGCCCATCTCAAATGTATTCTCCTTTATAGGCGCCAAACCCAACACTAAATGGATGGAAAGTATCGTAAAAACCGATGACAAAGGATTTATTAGAACAGGTGCCGACCTTAAGGAAGGTGATTTAATAAAGTGTAATATATATTCAGACCGCGAAGCCCAGTCCTTAGAATCTAGCATACCAGGCATTTTTGCCGTTGGTGATGTACGCAAAAATTCGGTAAAGCGTGTGGCATCAGCAGTCGGTGAAGGCTCCATGGCGGTTAGCCAGGTGCATAGATATTTGGGAGATTTGAGTTAGATTTCAATTCTTTAATTAAGAAGCTAACTTATTATATATTAACCAACTAAGTAATAAATAGTTTATCCCATTAAAAAGTTAAGAACGCTCGATAAAACTATGGATAAAAAAGTCATTGTTATTGGTTCAGGAATTGGAGGTCTTGGTGTTTCTGCCTTGTTGTCAAAAAAAGGCTACAATGTTACTGTATTAGAGAAGAATCAAAACTTAGGCGGGCGAGCAAATATTCTTGAAGCCAAAGGCTACACCTTTGACATGGGGCCGTCCTGGTATCTAATGCCTGATGTGTTTGAACACTATTTTAAACTTTTAGGGGAAAACGTATCAGAACATCTAGAGCTTATTAAGCTTTCCCCCTCTTATCGCGTATTTTTTGCTGGAGATGAAGAATTACCAACCGTCGACATACATTCAAATTTAGAAAAAGACTTACCCTTATTTGAAAAGCTCGAGCCTGGGGTCACCTCAAAATTAAAAGAATACCTCAAACGTTCAGGAGAGCAGTATAAAATGGCGAAACATCATTTCATGTATCGCAATTTAGGATTTAGCTTAGATTTCCTTAATCCAAAGTTGATTAAAATGGGCATAGAACTCAACCCATTTCAGACTATGGAATCTTACTTAAACAAATGGTTTGAAAGTGATAGATTAAAAAAAATACTGGAATATACGCTCGTATTTCTTGGCTCTGATCCGGCAAAAACCCCTGCACTTTACAACATGATGAATTTCATCGATTTTGAAATGGGTGTCTATTTTCCAAAAGGAGGAATTTACGAAATCGTCAATTCGCTAGTCCATTTAAATCAAAAATTCGGCGCTAACTTTATTACTAATCAGCCCGTCTCAAAAATTAGAGTAGAAAATGGAAAGGCTAAAGGCGTATTATTGGAAAACGGTCAAACATTAGATGCAGATATTGTGATTTCAAATGCAGATATGTGGTTTACTGAAACCAAGCTTTTAGAAAGAAAATACCAAACCTATCCAGAAAAATATTGGGAGAAACGCATCCTAAGCCCTAGTGCTTTCATAATGTATTTGGGACTCGACCGAAAAATTGATTCTTTGAGTCATCACAACTTAAGGTTTGGGTCTGATTGGAAGCAAAACTTCAAAGAATTATTTGACACGCCAAAACTCCCTAATGACCCTAGCTATTACATTTGCAAACCAACAGAAACCGACCCGCCGCTCGCACCACCCGACACCGATAATCTTTTTATTTTAGTCCCAATACCCCCAGGTTTGGAATTAACTGAAAAAGATATGAGTTCTTACCGTAAAACTATTTTATCAATGATCAAGAAGGATTTCAACCTTCCAAATTTTGAGGATTACATAGTTTATGAAAAATCATATTGGAGTGATGATTTTAAAAGGGACTATAATGCCTATAAGGGTACAGCCTTAGGTCTAGCACATACCTTAAAGCAAACTTTAGCCAGACCGCAAAATAAAAGTAAGAAAGTTCAAAATCTATATTACGTTGGCGCTGGTACCAGTCCTGGAATAGGGATGCCAATATGCTTGATTTCGGCGGAATTGGCCTACAAACGTATTGTTGGCATCTCCAATCCCCACCCAATGGAATCTATTTGATTTTAAAACAAATTTAGAAATAAATAGAAATACAGTAAAGCACCGGTTAGGGTGTTTACCAGCGGAAAGTAGGTGTAATATTTAAATACATCCTTTGCCTTAACAATACTTAATATCATTAAAACCGAATAAATCAAACCGAAAATCAAGGCTAAATATCCAACGTACAAATAACCAATAATAGCAGAAACAAGAAAAGCCAAGAAACAGAAAAACAAAGCATTCTGTCCTCCCAATTGGGTAGCCAATGTTTTAACTCCCGCTTTATTATCGGCTTCAATATCAGGTACGGCAGAATAGGTCTGCATCGCCGAAGCCCAAATTAAACCACCGAGAACAGCCAACCAATCCAATGATGAACTTCCCGTCGCAAAAAAGCCAATAACGGCTGGTGAGACGTAGATAATTGATGAAAACACAATATCCAATGGCGGTTTACTCTTTGCCCTTATTGGTCTTGCTGAGTAAAAAAATCCGGTAAACATGAAAACCGCCAGTGCCATGAGGCCATAAAAATTCAATAGAAAACCTAAAGATAGAAACGGAAGAAGTGAAATAATTATGATGTTCCACAGCTTTTTGTGCTCCTCTGGCATCAGTAAATTCTCATATTTTATCTTCTTATTGTTGAAACGATCGGTATCGTAATCATAAATATCATTTACGCCGTAAATAAAAAGGTTGGCCGGCAACGAAAAGAAAATCCCGAGAATTACGAGCGTGACTATTGCTTCGGTTTCAAATGCAAAAGGATTACCTGCCGCAATCATTCCAACTAAGAAAGTGCCTGCGACGTACATCCAAAACCTCGGTCTGGAAATTATTAAAATCTCTTTGATGCCAATCTTCATAAAGGTGTAAAGATAATTCTAAACTACATTATGAGGAACTTTAATAGAAGACTCTTTGCCTAAAATTTAAATAAATAAAAAAAGTGAGCCCTACCTGAAAACACTCCAAAAAAGCAGTCAAAAAATACCCTCAAAAAAGATGTCTCTTGGTTTGGTAATCATGGTATTTATCGTAAATTTGCAAACTCTTTTCGAAAGAGGAAAGTTTAATCAATTGCGCTGTGACAGCGTAATGTAAATCAAAACGTGTGGACACATTAAGCTACAAAACGATTTCGGCAAACAACAAAACCGTTAATAAAGAATGGGTTTTAGTTGATGCAGAAAATCAAACGCTAGGGCGTTTAGCTTCTAAAGTAGCGATACTTTTGAGAGGCAAACACAAGCCGAACTTCACACCACATGTTGATTGTGGGGATAACGTAATCGTTATCAACGCAGAAAAAATCAACTTAACCGGAAACAAGTGGAAGGATAAAACTTATATCCGTCACACTGGTTATCCTGGTGGTCAACGAAGTTTAACTGCGACAGAATTGTTTGGTAAAGACCCAGCAAGGCTCGTAGAAAAATCTGTAAAGGGCATGCTACCTAAAAACAAATTAGGTTCTGCATTGTTCCGTAATCTAAACGTTGTTGTTGGTTCTGAGCACAAACATGAGTCTCTTAAACCAAAAGCAATTAATCTAAACGAAGTCAACTAATGGAAGTAATTCACAAAATCGGCCGTAGAAAGACGGCTGTTGCCCGTGTGTACGTTGCCGAAGGAAAAGGCAACATCACGGTGAACAAAAAAGACATGGCGGATTATTTTACTACTGCAACCTTGCAGTATAAAGTAAACCAACCTTTGACCATGACTAACAATGATGGCAACTTTGATATTACTATAAATGTCTTCGGCGGCGGTATTACCGGACAAGCTGAAGCCATCCGTTTAGCATTATCTCGCGCTATGTGTGAGGTTGATGCAGAAAACAGAGCAATATTGAAGCCAGAAGGATTATTGACTAGAGACCCAAGAATGGTAGAGCGTAAGAAATTCGGACAGAAGAAAGCGCGTAAGAAATTCCAGTTCTCTAAACGTTAACATTCCCAGCTTTTCAGTTTTTTTTGAAAAGCAGTGTTTATTCTGCATCAAAATTGCGATGTAACGGAATAAAAATTCAGCAAATCTGTTTCAGTAAAATGAAACAGATTTGTTTAAAATAGCTGATAAATATTTCAGCTAAAAAAATGAAAAATCCAAGACTTGTCTTGGTAGATTCCGAAACTAGTTCGGAAAATGGTTTAGCATCTAAATGAGGGAGGCGACCCGCCAATTAAAGGGAACCACTCCAACATTGCTAATTAAAGTAAAAAGAAAGTAAACTAAAATTAAAATGGAAACAGTAGCAGTAAAAGACTTACTCGACGCAGGTGTACACTTTGGTCACCTTACAAGAAAATGGGATCCAAACATGGCTCCTTACATTTATATGGAGCGTAATGGCATCCATATCATTAACCTTTACAAAACCCAAGCTAAAATCAAGGAAACCGGGGATGCACTTCATAAGATTGCAGCTTCTGGCAAAAAAATCCTTTTTGTAGCAACCAAAAAACAAGCAAAGGACATCGTAGCTGAAAAAGCTGGAGGTGTAAATATGCCATATATCACTGAAAGATGGCCTGGAGGAATGTTGACCAACTTTATCACTATTAGAAAAGCAGTCAAAAAAATGGCAGCTATTGATAGAATGAAAAAAGATGGCACCTTCAATTCACTTTCAAAGAAAGAACGTCTTCAGGTAGATCGCCAAAGAGCCAAGCTTGAAAAAAACTTGGGTTCTATCTCAGATATGACCCGTTTACCCGGTGCGTTGTTTGTTGTTGACATCAAGCGTGAGCACATCGCCATCAAGGAAGCTCAAAAACTGAACATTCCAATCTTTGCGATGGTCGACACGAACTCTGACCCAAGGGAAGTTGATTATTTGATTCCATCTAACGATGACGCTTCAAAATCAATTGAAAAAATCATGTCTCTTGTGACCTCTGCTGTGGCAGACGGGCTGGCAGAAAGAAAATCTGATAAAGCCGAGTCAACCGCCGCTAAAAAAGCTGCAGAGACTAAGGAAGAGGTAACGACCGAATCCAAAAAAGAGCAGGTTACCAAAGAAGAAGCTCCTGCAAAACCTAAAAAAGAAACGGCAGCAAAAGCTGAAGCTCCCAAAGAAGAAGTAAAAGCTGCTGCAAACGAAGAAGAATAAATAACAATTTCAAAACATAAATAGGTCGTTTAATTATTTTCTTTGTTGAAATAAAATTGAACGACTTTTTTTAATTCAAAAACAAATAAATCAAAATGGTTAAAGTAACAGCCGCAGAAGTAAATAAATTAAGACAGGCCACAGGTGCCGGAATGATGGATTGTAAAAAAGCCTTGGTTGAGGCCGAAGGTGATTTTGACAAAGCAATTGAAGTACTTCGTAAAAAAGGTCAAAAAGTTGCCGAGAAAAGAGCAGATAGAGATTCTTCAGAAGGGGCAGCTATTGCTAAACTTAACGAAAATCACACGTCTGGAGTTGCAATCGTTTTAGGTTGCGAAACTGATTTTGTTGGAAAAAACGAAAACTTCGTTTCTTTAGCAAACCAATTAGCTGAAACCGCAGTAGGCTACGATTCAAAAGACGCTTTTCTAGAAGCTGATTTCAATGGCATGACTGTTTCAGAAAAATTGACCGAGCAAACCGGTGTAATTGGTGAAAAACTGGATATTACCGCTTTTGAAAAACTAGAGGCGCCTTTTGTTGGACAATATGTGCACATCAATAAAATTGCTGCCTTGGTCGGCCTATCCTCAAAAGTAGATAATGCAGAAACCCTTGTCAAAGACTTAGCGATGCAAGTCGCTTCAATGGGAGCGACCTCATTATCTTACAAGGATTTTGACCCAGCATACATTGCCTCTGAAACTGAGGCAAGAATTGCAGCAATCGAAAAAGACAATATTGAGCTAGAGCGTTTGGGTAAAACCAAGAAGAACGTACCTCAGTACATTTCAATGGCGCAATTAACACCTGAAGTTTTGGCCGAAGCCGAAGAAAAAGCAAAAGCTGAGCTAAAGGCTGAAGGGAAACCAGAAAAAATCTGGGATAGAATTCTCCCTGGTAAAATGGAGCGTTTCATTTCAGACAATACCACTTTAGACCAAGAACAATGTTTATTGGATCAAAAGTTCATTAAGGATGACAAAAAAACGGTTGCAGAATATGTGAAATCCTATGGTGATGTTGAAATCACAGGGTTTAAGCGTGTTACTGTAGGTTAAAAATTATTGGCCAAAATAAAACCTCTCCATTGCGAGAGGTTTTTTTATGAAAAAATTCTCACTTTGTAAACTGCAATAATCCTTATATTTGTTGGGATAGAACCCAAGAACCAATTATGAAATACAAAAGAATTCTCCTAAAACTTTCTGGTGAGGCTTTAATGGGCTCACGACAATATGGTATTGACCCTGAAAGACTTTCAGAGTATGCAAAGGATATAAAAGAAATAACCGAAATGGGCGTTGAAGTCGCTATCGTCATCGGAGGAGGAAATATTTTCAGAGGGGTTGCAGGAGCAATGAACGGTATGGACAGGGTTCAAGGTGATTATATGGGCATGTTGGCAACCGTAATAAACGGCTTAGCCTTACAGAATGCACTTGAAGATGCAGAGGTTAAAACACGACTACAAACAGCCATTAAAATTAATGAGGTTGCTGAACCCTTTATTCGACGAAAAGCAATGAGTCATTTAAAAAAGGGGCGTGTTGTGATTTTTGGAGGAGGAACAGGAAATCCCTACTTTACGACAGATTCCGCAGCTGTTCTAAGAGCGATTGAGATTGAGGCAGACGTTATTCTCAAGGGGACAAGAGTAGATGGTATTTACAATGCTGACCCAGAAAAAGATTTAAATGCCATTAAATTTGACCATATTTCATTTGATGATGTTTTGAGCAAAGGCCTTAAAGTAATGGACACTACTGCTTTCACCCTAAGCCAAGAAAATAAATTGCCAATTATTGTGTTTGACATGAACAAAAAAGGCAATCTCAAAAAAGTCATTACCGGCGAAAAAATAGGTACTAAGGTCAATCTTTAAATTAACTTTTCCGTCTTTAAATAAACTATTAAAATAATGAACGAAGACATTAAATTTATTTTGGATTCTATGAAGGAATCCATGGACGCAGCAATAAAACACCTTGAAAAACAATATGTAAATATAAGGGCTGGTAAGGCGAGCCCTGCCATGCTAGGTAGTGTGATGGTAGATTATTACGGTTCACAAACGCCTTTAAATCAGGTTGCAAACGTAAATACTCCAGATGGTAGGACCATTACCGTACAGCCATGGGAAAAAAGCATGTTGCAAGAGATAGAGCGTGGTATCATGAACGCTAACGTAGGTCTAAATCCCATGAATAATGGCGATACTATTATTATAAATGTTCCCCCACTCACAGAGGAGCGTCGACTAAACCTTTCAAAACAAGCTAAAGCGGAAGCGGAAGATGCTAAAGTAGGCGTTAGAAATGCCAGAAAAGAAGCTAATAATGAAATTAAGGATTTGGATGATGCCTCAGAGGACGTAAAGAGCAATGCTGAAATTGACGTGCAACAATTAACTGACAAGTACGTTAAAAAAGTGGATGATATTTATTCCGTTAAGGAAAAAGAAATTATGACGGTATAATCTCAAAAAATGCGACTGTAAACGTCGCTTTTTTTTCATCGACTAATACTAAATCTTTTAAATGCGCAAGCAGTTTTTACTTTTACTTACATTTTTCACTGCTTGCCAATTATTTGCCCAGAACCCCTCGACGACTACTGATAGTGCCTCGGTCGAAAATGATTCCTTAAACAAAAGGAAATTTTTAAAACAACTCGGCAACGGTTATTTCCCTACTAAATTCCTTGATATTGACTTAAGATATCTGATTAAATTTAATCAATATGAAGGTATCAGGACAGGGCTGGGCGGTGTTACAAATGATGCATTTTCCGAAAAATACCGTATCAATAGCTATTTAGTTTACGGTTTTAGAGATGACCAATTTAAGTATCGTATTGGTGGTGGCGCAAGACTTGATGAAAAAACAGAAACTTGGCTCAATTTGTCTTACACTGACGATTTAACAGAAACGGGTAGCTCAAGTTTCCTGACTGATAAACGCTTTTTTTCCTTTTTTGAGCCAAGACTTCTAAATATTGATCTTTTTCATAGGCATATTACGAGGGCGGTAAACCTGGAACATAAGATTTCAGATAATTTACTTTCTGAATTGGAACTGGCGGTGAGCGACGTTAGTACGACCTACGATTATATATTTCGGGTCGATGGTCGGGATTTTGTTAATTGGGATTTAAGTACGGCCAAATTATCCTTTCAATGGAGCCCATTTAATAAAAATGAATTTAAAAAAGATGGGGTAATTGAAACAACCGAAGGATTTCCCAAATTCACTTTACAACTTACCCAAAGCTTCAGGGACGTTTTAAAGGGTGACTTTAATTTTTTTAAGGCAGATTTTAGAACCATCCAGAGGTTTAATCACCTTGGAGACTCCTTCAGTCTAGCTGTTTTAAGAACAGGAATCGCCAAAGGAAATACACCTTTAGCCCATTTATATCACGCTTATCCAAATAATATAAGAAAAGAGACCATACTTCAGCGATTCTCAGTAGCGGGAATAAATAGTTTTGAAACCATGTTTTTTAATGAGTTTTTCTCAGACCGTTTCGCTACTCTACAGCTCAAACATTATTTTAAGTCTTTTAATATTTCGAAGAGATTCAACCCCCAACTAGTACTTATATCACGTTTTGCCCTTGGCGATATGCAAAATATTGAAAGACATCAAAATATAAATTTTAAAACCTTGGATAAGGTTTACTCTGAAGCAGGTTTGGAAATCAACAAGCTACTTTTTGGGTTTGGTCTTAGTTTTGCCTATAGATATGGTGGCTACCATTTACCTAATTGGGAAGATAATATTGCCTTTAAGTTTACGTTCAATATCACTTTATAAATCATTTTTCGTCTTCCTTAACCCTATAGCCAAACGTCTTTTGCCAAAAATCACCATTACCGCTTGAGCCCTCTATCAAAATCTCGTAATCACCTGCCATGTCAGAATTGAAAAACTCAATTACTGTTTTTCCGTCTTTCCCCTTCTGAATATCTGGATTAAAATACAATGGCACCCTTAAATCAATTAAGGTAGATTCTGAAAAGTCATCATCGGCATAATCAGGCATTTCAAAACGGCTATTTTCAGAAAAAACAGGTACATTGACTATGTCATACTTTTTTTCAGTTTTATTGAGCGCACCAAAAATACCTTCACCCGCCTTCGTGTAAATGGATATAATTCCAAGTGTAGGGTATGGAGGCCTGGCTTGTGGATACAGCCTAAGATAAAGGGCAAGAGCATTCTTTGGCGAATCCAAAACTTCTAAACTAGTGATTTGTGATGGGTCAATCTCTCCTATGTAAGGGTACATATCTAGCAAAACAAGTTTTCCATCTACCAAAAACAGTGTAGTATCCACGCCGTGTATATAACTATATAACCGCCCGTCATCATCGCCATCAAATCGAGTTTGTACCATTTTATCTTGAAAAGAGGCCTCCAAAACACTATAAAGACCATAGTGCCAACTGGGCGTCTTTTCCTTTAGCTCTTTTTCTTCTATTACCTCTCTTGGCAGTCCATGTTCATCTGCTACCTGCTTTCGCAGAGGCGTCATCTTATAAGCGTCAATAATAACCTCATCAAGCTCAGTACTACCGTAATATTTGAAATTGAAATCGTCTGTTCTTTTTTTAATTTCACGGTAGGTGTCTATTTTAGAAAGTATGACCTCCGTTTTAAAAAATGAATAGTTTGAAAAATCGAAGTCAACCTCTGGTATCGACGGCTTATTGAAAGCTATTTTGTACTGCTTCTTCTCGTCTTTTTTTTCTCCATTGGGCTGCACCAGAAAGGTCACTTCTGAGCCGTAGGTATCTAAAATTGGTAATTGAAAGTTACCGGGAACAGAAACATTTTTTATATACAAGTCTCTGCTATCATCCATAGCCATAAACAAAAGTTCAACAGTATCGTTGTTTTTTTTTCAGGACAAAGGATTAATAACCCCTGTTATTTCAAATTGTTTTTCATTTTTGAAATTTGATAGCTTATTTTGCTCGGAATATTTATAATCCCCAATTGCAAGAGTCAACATTAGATTATGCAAATCTTTCTCCTTATTATCCTCAAAGTAATAATTTAGTGATTCAATTTTAGAATTAAAGTCTGATGCCAACATTAAATAAGAGGCGATTGACTCCTCAGGTTCAGCTGTGCTTTCCTCGACTTTTTTTTGTTTTACCAATACTGATAAGTGTGCATTTTTGTACTCTTGTTCATGATTGTTCCAATCCAAAATCAAACTTACCTTGTCTCGCTTATCGTATTCAGACTCTAAAGAACTTAAATCAACCTTTCCCTTTAAACTCGACCAACCATTGAAAACAAATCTTTCTATAGTTGTAGTTTTGGCCTTATTTTCCATACTTATTTTAAGTACTCCCTTAGGTAAGGACTTTTTCGGAACCAAGATTTTAGCTTGACCCTTTTTTAAGTCCACTTGCTCAGATAGAAAGGATTTTCCACGGCACATTATCTTTAAACCTACGGACTCATCCATCATCACATTTGAATCCATATAAATTGAAAAGGAATCTTCATTTTCGGTAAGATTGACTACAGTGCCTTTTAATTCAATTTTTGGTAGTGAATAGATTGGTTCGTCATTAATACTGTCCGTTTGAATATGCGCCTGGTAGGTTTTGTTTGCATCTAAATCCCTGATGACAAAACTTCCAATACCATAAGGATTACTAGTAAACTTTGAAACAATCTTGCCAAGATTATTGGTGATGTAGCCTTCAACTTTACGACCATTACCCATTTTATCGGTAGCCCTAAATGCAATTTTATTGGAGGTCTTATCTCGTAGAATCCCACCTTCAGGATAAAAATCTATCACAATAGTGTTATTTGCCGAAAAGGATGTTTTGTAACTTTTTTCATTTGAAGTGATTAACTCTAGTGAAATGGCATTGACCCCTTTCTCAAGAGATTGTTGAATTATGTAACCCAAATCTTTACTATACTCAATGGTTTGTTTGCTAACCTTAGCGTCTTGAGATACGATAACATCTATGGGTTTGTTATTATGATTTCTATCTATCGCACTAGGATTGAATTTAGCCGAAAAATTCGTCTTTATCCCATTGCTATCAATAAGCTCAATTGCCTCAATTGGCTGTTTTAATTTTAAAGTATTTTCTTTTGTCGAGATTAAGTAAACATATTTTTCATGATTGAAATTTGCATCGAAATTCCTATTCCAGTTGCTATAGGCACGAACTAAATATAATCCGGATGGGTAACTTTTATAAATTTCCAGTTGTCCCTGGTATTTTCCACTAGTTACCTTCAAGATTTTTCTATCAAGAATTTCTTTTTCAGAATTTATCAGCTCTACATAAATTACTTCACTAATACCTTCCGTATTATGGGTATTAGCGTTTACTACAACACCATTAAACCGGATTTTCCTATCGGTGGTATAGATATTATCATCAAGATTAAGGTAAATTTTTTCAGGAGTATTGTAGGCGTGGGAAATAGCGGATGTATCAGCCTTTAATACAAAGCTATTGAGAGTAATTAGAATAAAAAAAATAAGAATATTACAGCGCATAAATGTCATTTAAATTATCTCTAATCGTTTGAATTTGAAATCCTATTTACCGTCGAAAACATATCCATCTTTTAATTTGTATTTCCACTAACCTTATAATTTATCGACTTCTGCCAAAAATCACCCTTTCCATTTGAGCCCTCCAAAAAAATCTCGAAATTGCCAGCTATATCAGAATTGTAAAATTCAATTGCTGCCATACCACCGGAATCTATTGTTATGTTTGGATTGTAATACAGAGGAACCCTTAGGTCAATTAAAGTAGATTCTGAGAAATCACCATAGCTATATTCTGGCATTTGAAATTGCAAACTATCAGTAAATACAGGTATCTCGACAATTTCATATTTATTTTTACCCTTATCAAGTGCTCCAAAAATACCTTCACCAGCTTTTGAGTACATAGAAATAATGCCGATGGTAGGATACGGGGGTATTGCCCTGGGATAAGCTCGTAGATATAACTTAATCGCATTTTTTGGAGCATCTAAAACCTCTACACTGGTCAATTCAGATGGGTCAATCTGCTGAATAAAATCATAGACCTCTGGCCGAACAAGAATGCCATCAACAAGAAAAAGTGTTTTCTGTACGCCTCCAATGTAGCTATCTAAAGTGCCATCAGGCCTAAATCTGGATTGTATCATCGTTTCCTGAAAAGATGCTTCGAAAATACTAAAGAGGCCATAGTGCCAGTTAGGTGTTTTTTCCTTTAATTCCTTTTCTTCAATGACTTGTCTTGGCAATCCATGCTCATCGGCCACTTTTTTTCTTTGTGGCGTCATCTTATAAGCATCAATGATTACCTCATCAAGTTCAGTTGAACCAAAGTATTTGAAATTGAAGTCTTCTGTTCGTCTTTTATTATCGCGATAGGCCTCTAACTTTGAAAGAACAACCTCAGGTTCAAAAAATGAGTATTTCGAAAAATCGAAATCAACATCGGGTATTGAGCTTTTATTAAAGGCAATTCTATATTGCTTTTTGCCTTCTTGTTCGATACCATTTGGTTGAACAAGAAATCTAACTTTTGAACCAAACGTATCCTCAATGGGTAATTGAAAATTACCCGGTACGGTAACCTCTTTAATATAAACATCGCGATTATCATCAAGAGCCATAAAAAGTAAGTCTATTTTTTGTTCTTGATTGGATTTTTTAATTGGATTTATAACACCACGTATTTCAAGTTGCTGCTCCTTTTTAAACTTTATTTGATGGTCCCCAGTTAAGTAATTATAATTATCAGGCTGCATGGTAAGCATCAAATCATCCAAGCTTTTTCTGTTGGCTGGTTTAAGGTAGTATGAGGAAAAATCAGCGTTTGTATTGAAGTCTGAACTCAGCATTAAGTGTGATGCTATATTTTGATTGGCAACATTTTTAGAGTGGACTTCTTTTTTTTGTCTTACCAATATTGAAAGATTGTAATTATCATAAACCTTCAAAGCTTCATTCAATTCTAAATCCAATTTTACCTTATCCCTTAGCTGGTAATTTTCTTTATGGCCCTTGATATTTACAGGTATTTCTTGATTTAAACCATTGTTATAGACAAATCTTTCTAGTACGCTATTAGCACCGTTAAGAATTTCAATCTTGATTACGCCCTTCGGAAGGGCTGATTTAGGTATTAACACCTTAGCCTTACCTTGTTTTAAAAATACCTCTTCTGCGATATATTTCTTACCTCGGCAATGGAGGTTAATATCTACCTTTTTGTTTTTAATTGAATTGCTGTTAATAAAAAGACTTATTGCGTCTGGATCTGTTACAACATTTAGGAGGGTTCCCTTTAATTTCACCTTCGGAAGCGGAAACACTGCATCGATTAATTCCCCATCATAGATTAATTGCGCCGTGTATATTCTTTTTGAATCCAGATTTCTCAACACGAAGCTGCCGACTCCAAATGGATTGCTTTTAAATTTAGACATCGTATTGCCCAAATCATCAACAATAGTACCTTCAACTTGCACACCATTACTCTGATTATCATTGGCTTTAAAAGCTACCCTGCACGCCTGCCCCTCAAGTAAAATCTGACTTTCTGGATAAAACTTAATCGAAACCGGCGAGGCATTTATAGAAAAGTCTTCTTTGAAGTACATACCATTAGAGGTCTCCATTTCCAAAGAAATATCACTAACCTCCCGTTTTATGTCGTACTCCAATTGATAACCAATACCATTTATATTTTTTAATCTTTCAATTGTTTTATTACCATCTTGATAAATCGAGATTTTCAAGCTTTTCCCTCGATGTTCTGGGTCTATAGCATAGGGATTAAATCTTGCCGTTAATTTGGTTTCGGTACCATTGCTGTCAATAATTTCAATCCGTTCTATTGGTTTAAGTATAGACTCAGGAGGTTTATTAGTAGAGATCAGGTAGATGTATTTGTCAAAGTTAAAATTTGCGTCAAAATTTCTATTCCAATTACTATAAGCCCTAACAAGGTAAAGCCCCGACGGCAAATTCCTGCCGATATTGAAATACCCTTCAATCCTCCCATCTTTAGCCTTGATAATCTTTCTTTCTAGTATCTCTTTATTAGAATCTATGAATTCCACATAAACAATACCGCTTACGGTACTTGAAGCGTGCGTTTGCGCATCTACTACGATTCCATTAAACCAAATGGTACTTCCTGTAGAATATATGACGTCGTCCAACTGTAAATATATTTTCTCTGGACCACTGTTTCTTGAATCGTTGACCTCAGTCCCAAAACCAATTAAACCACATAAAGCTAAAAAGGGCACAAAAAACCAATTATAAGCAACAAATACGTTTTTTGAGGTTTTAAAAAAACAAAACAAGTTCATCTTCTAAAGATAACGAATTGCAGGTAGTAATAATGCACAATTTAGTTGAATAGTAACTCATATTGCCTTAGCTTTTTCCTAACTTTACCCCCTGTTCAAAACTGAATATGTCAAAACTATTTTCAGCGGGTTTTTGGGAGATTATTGCGAGGATTATACTTCGTAATAAAATCGGCATCTTGGCAATTATCATATTGGCGACTATCTTCTTTAGCTCCCAATGGCAATACATGCGGTTTACCTACTCTGAAGCTAATCTACTGCCTGACGACCATGAAATCAACAAGACCTACAATGAATTTCTAGATGTATTTGGAGAAGAAGGAAACTTGATTGTTTTGGGCATCAAGGATTCTTCTTTATTCACCTTAGAAAAATTAAAAGCTTGGAACAACCTTTCGGAAAAATTTAAAACATTTGACGCCGTTGAAACCGTTATATCTATCAGTGATTTACAGAAACTTGTTAAAAACAATGAAGCCGAAAAATTTGACTTGCAACCCATTATTTCAAGTGATTTAAGTTCACAGCAAGAGGTTTCAAAGCTCCAACAAGAGTTATTTACGCAATATCCCTTCTACGATAACTTTTTGTTCAATACTGAAACCCAAACGGTAAGAACCGCAATCTACCTCAAAAAGGACATTGTAAATACAGAAGCCCGAAAGTTTTTCATAATAGATGATTTACAGAGTACAATAAGGGAATTTGAAAATGCCGAAAATCTAGACGTTCGCGTTTCTGGTATGCCTTATATCAGAACCCTTAACTCACAAAATATTGTTGACGAAATAGGCCTGTTCATCGCCGCTGCCCTTTTGGTCACCTCCGTAATCTTCTTCCTCTTTTTTAGATCATTTAGAGCCACGTTAATTTCCTTGATAGTAGTTTGTGTTGGGGTAATGTGGACTTTTGGAATTTTAGGATTATTGAGATATGAAATTACAGTTCTCACTGCCTTAATCCCGCCATTGATAATTGTAATTGGGATACCTAACTGTATTTTCCTAATTAATAAATACCAGCACGAAGTAAAGCTTCATGGTAATAAGGTAAAATCTCTTCAGAGGGTAATAACAAAAATTGGAAACGCCACTTTGATGACAAACGTTACCACCGCATCAGGTTTTGCCACCTTCATTCTTACCGAGAGTAAGCTTCTAACTGAATTTGGTATCGTCGCCTCATTGAGTATCCTCGCAATCTTCATTTTATGCTTATTCGTTATTCCCATCATCTACACATTTTTACCTTACCCAAAAGAGCGCCATCTGGAGCATTTAAATAAGAAATGGATTGGTGGATTTGTAGACTGGACCGAGCGTATGGTCAAGGAAGAGAAAATTGCAATCTATGCCGCATCACTGCTACTTATTATCGGTGGAATTATTGGTATTTATCAAATAAAGATTTCTGGTAGTCTCATTGAAGATATGCCACAAGAAACAGAGTTCTTCAAGGATATTCGTTTTTTTGAAAATGAATTCAATGGGATAATGCCTGTTGAAATAATGATTGATACAAAACGGAAGCGAGGTGTGATGAAGCTCAGCACGCTGAAACGAATGGAACGATTAGAGGATTTGATGAATGAAATTCCAGAACTGTCGCGGCCTATTTCGGTGGTTAGTTTAGTAAAGTACAGCAAACAAGCTTACTATAATGGCAACCCTAAATATTATCAGCTACCAAGCAGTCAAGAGAATAACTTTATTCTTTCCTATGCTAAAAATTCATCTTCAGATGTTGATTTACTTAAGAATTTCGTTGATAGTACTGGTCAATATGCTAGAATTACAACGTTTTTAAAAGATGTAAGTACTGAAAAAATCGAACGTATTGAAGAAGACCTCCAAGCTAAAATAAGCAAGGAGTTTCCGGAAGAACGCTATAAGGTAATAATGACGGGTAAGGCGCTGGTGTTCCAGAAAGGCACAAAATATTTGGTAAGAAACCTTGCGATTTCACTTTCGCTCGCCATTGTGCTTATTTCATTGTTCATGGCTTATATGTTTCGTTCGTTTAGGATGATAATTGTTTCATTGATTCCGAATATTCTGCCACTGGTTATTACAGCGGGATTAATGGGTTTTGTAGGTGTGCCTATTAAACCATCAACTATACTTGTATTTAGCATTGCTTTTGGTATTTCGGTTGACGATACCATCCATTTTCTGGCCAAATACCGCCAAGAGCTACAAGCCAATCACTGGAAAATTAGAAAATCGGTATTTAGGGCTCTCAGGGAAACTGGGGTGAGTATGTTCTATACCTCAATCGTTCTATTCTTCGGTTTTAGTGTCTTTATCATTTCCAGTTTTGGAGGAACCGTAGCCTTGGGTGCTTTGGTTTCGGCGACACTCCTTTTCGCGATGCTATCCAACTTGCTACTTCTGCCATCCTTGCTTCTGGCCCTTGAAAGAAGCATAGCGAATAAGGAGGTTATGCGAGAACCAAGTATAAATATTATCCCTAAGGACGATGAAGAAGAATCCACCAACTAAATTATATTTGTAAAAATTTAAATTTAAATAATGAGTCATACTGTTTCACAATTGCTAACGAAAGAAATCAGCCTTCGTCCCGTTGAAATCAAAGGTTGGGTAAGAACGTTTAGAGCAAATAGATTTATAGCGCTCAATGATGGATCGACCCTACAAAACATTCAGTGCGTCGTTGATTTTGAAAATACAGATGATGAAATCCTAAAACGTATCACAACGGGGGCCGCAGTATATATAAAAGGTGATTTGGTAGAAAGCCAAGGTAAGGGGCAAAATGTTGAAATACAGGTAAATGCTATTGAAATTCTTGGCGATTCCCACCCTGAGCAATATCCTATTCAGCCAAAAAAACACTCCTTTGAATTTCTTCGTGAGAACGCACATCTTAGAACAAGAACCAATACATTCAGTACAGTGATGAGACTGCGTTCGGCTTTATCGTTTGCCGTTCACAACTACTTTACCGAAAATGGATTCTACAATATGCACACCCCAATAATTACTGGGAGTGATGCTGAAGGTGCCGGTGAAACATTTCGGGTGAGTGTCTTAGATGCTAAAAATGCGCCATTAAATGAAGATGGGAATGTGGATTTCAAAAAAGATTTCTTCGGAAAAGAAACGAACCTCACCGTATCAGGTCAATTAGAAGCTGAAACTTACGCCATGTCTTTAGGCAAGGTTTATACCTTTGGCCCTACTTTTAGAGCCGAAAACTCAAACACTACTAGACACTTGGCCGAGTTTTGGATGATTGAACCAGAGGTCGCTTTTATGGATTTAGATGGCAATATGGACTTAGCTGAAGATTTCATGAAATCTGTTCTACGCTACGTACTTGAAAATAATCTTGAAGACATCCAGTTTTTAGAAAAACGACTTATAGATGAGGAAAAAACTAAGCCAATGGCTGAGCGCTCTCCAATGCCACTTATCGAAAAAATTAAGTTTGTGGTAGATAATAAATTTAAGCGCGTTACCTATACTGAAGCTATCGATATACTAAAAAACAGCAAACCCAATAAAAAGAAAAAATTCAACTATATCATCGAAGAATGGGGCGCAGATTTACAAAGCGAACACGAACGTTTTTTGGTGGAAAAGCATTTTAAATGCCCAGTGATTTTATTCGATTACCCTGCCAACATCAAAGCATTTTATATGCGCCTAAATGAAGATGGTAAAACAGTTCGCGCTATGGATATCCTTTTCCCAGGTATTGGTGAAATGGTGGGTGGTTCGCAACGTGAGGAGCGTTTAGACGTGTTGAAGGAAAAAATGAAAGCCTTGGATATTGACGAGAAAGAATTGTGGTGGTATCTAGATTTACGCAAGTACGGCACCGCAGTGCACTCTGGTTTTGGTTTAGGTTTTGAACGCTTGGTTATGTTCGCTACCGGTATGGGAAATATCCGGGATGTTATACCTTACCCTAGAACACCACAAAACGCGGAATTTTGATGGATTTAAATGAGCAAAGTTCAATATTGATTTAAGAACATAAATTCATAATTAGCCTTTATCTTAAAACAATCTCAAGGCCTAAAGGGAAACCATTTGTTTTTTTAACTTTACTCCAAGAGAACCTTTAAGCTCTTTAAAATTTTAAGCAAATAAATGCTCAAGCAGTACCTACAATTTAAGCTCTCACAGAAATTATCTCCTCAGCAAATTCAGTTGATGAAGTTGATTCAATTGCCTACCCAAGCCTTTGAACAACGATTGAAACAAGAGCTTGAAGAGAACCCCGCCTTGGAGAGCGGCAAGGAAACCAAAGATGAGTTTGAGGATAATTTTGAGGAATTCAATAATTCTGAAGACGATTATAATGATAATCAAACTATAGAGGCCGAAGACATAAATGTTGATGACTATTTGAGCGATGATGAAATACCAGATTATCGCACTCGTGCCAATAATTATAGTGCTGATGATGATGAGAAAAATGTCCCCTACGCCGCAGGCACCTCTTTCACCCAACATTTAAGAAACCAATTAAACACCTTCAGACTTTCTGACGAAGAACGTGAAATCGCGGAATTTTTAGTGGGCAGCGTTGATGAAAGTGGATATATTCGACGAGAGTTGAGTGATATCATGGATGACCTGGCATTTACTCAGAATGTTTTTACCACCGAAGAACAAATCGAGAACATCTTGCTAAAAGTGCATGACTTGGACCCAGCAGGTGTTGGCGCTCGTAATCTTCAGGAATGTCTTAGTATCCAATTACACCGAAAGGAAAAATCCCCTGAGATTGAATTGGCAATTGAAATTATAGATAAAGCATTTGACCAATTCACTAAAAAACACTACCAGAAGCTAATCCAAAAGTTTAACATTACCGAAGACCAACTTAAGGGGGCTATTGAGGAGATTGAAAGGCTAAATCCTAAGCCAGGAGGTTCATATTCAGGGAATAATCGTATCGTAGAACATGTAGTCCCAGACTTCGCCATTAAGATTGTTGATGGTGAATTGGAACTCACCTTGAACGGACGTAACGCGCCAGAGCTTCACGTATCGAGGGAATACAGTAATATGATGAAAGGCTACAAAGCCTCAAAGGAAAAAAGCAAGTCCCAGAAAGATGCTGTTATGTTCATTAAGCAAAAATTGGATGCGGCAAAGTGGTTTATTGAGGCGATTAAACAACGGCAGCAGACCCTTTTTGTGACCATGAGCACGATTATGCATTACCAAAAGGAATACTTTCTGACGGGCGATGAGAGAAAACTACGCCCAATGATACTTAAGGATATTGCTGATGAAATAGACATGGATGTTTCCACGGTATCAAGGGTGGCCAATAGTAAATACGTCGATACACCTTACGGCACAAAACTAATTAAGGAGTTTTTTAGCGAATCCATGACCAATGACCAAGGGGAGGAAGTCTCCACGCGGGAAATCAAGAAAATCCTCGAAACGGTCATTGAGGAAGAAGAAAAGCGCAAGCCACTTACCGACGAAAAATTGGCCAAGATTCTAAAGGAAAAAGGATATCCCATTGCCAGAAGAACAGTGGCCAAATACCGGGAGCAATTAGACATTCCTGTAGCAAGATTGAGAAAGAAGA
Organism: Bacteroidota bacterium; assembly: GCA_039025415.1. Lineage (GTDB taxonomy): Bacteria > Bacteroidota > Bacteroidia > Flavobacteriales > Flavobacteriaceae > Psychroserpens. The sequence continues at coordinate 33,095 of JBCCOJ010000006.1, forward strand.
TTTAATGGATAATCTCTTAAAATCCATATCCTACATTTTCCATCCACTTTTAATGCCACTTCTCGGCGTTATATTTTATTTCCATAAGTCCCCCAGATTCGTACCGGAAGCACTTATTTACGCCAAAGTATTTTCAATAACTATATTGACAATCATATTACCTATTCTATTGTACTTTTTATTAAAGACGATAAAAAAGGTTGAATCGATTGACTTACCAACCCCATCAGAACGTCGTTTACCATTGCTTATTAATTGCGTCCTGGTGCTGCTTATTATGAATCGCGTTTTACCAATTGATGAAGTTCCTGAGCTTTATTATTTTTTTCTAGGTATTCTAATATCTACGATAACCTGTCTTGCCTTAGCAATTATTAAGTTTAAAGCCAGTATACACATGATTGGTTCAGCAGGTTTCTTTATGTTCACTATAGCGCTAAGTATTCACTTTAAAATAAACATAAACGGAACAATTGCCTTGATGTTAATCATTATTGGTGCAATCGCCACTTCAAGACTACACTTAAAAGCACACACCCCAAAGGAGTTAATTTTAGGTTTTCTGGTAGGCTTTCTACCTCAATTAATCATATTGAAATATTGGATGTAAGTCTAAAGTATATAAAACATCAAGCCAATCTTGATGGCATTCATATCTACAGCTTCTCCAGTTTCTTCTACAATAGCATCAGAATTAAAAATAGGATTAAGTCCATAATAGGCGTGAAAACTAATATTTGCGTAGCCAGCACTAAACGTAAGCCCGTACTGAAATCTGTTTAGGTCATCAATTTTGGACAATCTAATATCTCCAGAACTACTAACAAATTTTGAAGTGTTGTGTACAACGTAACCGACTTTAAATCCAGTATAGATTCTCCAAAAGTTATAATCGGCTATCGTAGAGGTTCGCCATCGAAATTCTAAGGGAAATTCAATGAGGTAGGTTGTAAATTTATTCTTGTCAAAATTAATTTGGTTCTCATCGATTACCGAATACGTATAATTTGAATTGGACTCTGAAATGAGTAGCGTACTGTTATATGAATTGGACGATAACCCGAAACCCAAACCCAATGCCAGATTTCTGCGTTTATTTATTGGCATGTCTCTTATAAAACCAATATGGTATCCCGTAGAAAAACCACTTTGGGTGACATTATTGGGCTTATTCCCTAGAAGATTATAGGTTATGGAAATATAAAATTGGTCTTCACGATATTTTTCGTCATAAACGGATAAAGTATCTGCCTCAACAGGTAGTTGAAAGGGGTTTTTATCTTGAGAAAAAGCATTAAAACTTAGAGAAAAAAAAATTAATACTATAAATCCGAATTTCATTAAATAAAGGTAATTAATGTTCTACAACCAAAAAAGCATCCTTGAAGGATGCTTTTTTAGTTTGAATAGGATATAACAATTGTAATATCAATTGTCCATATTATCCATTACATCACCAGTACCAGTTGTGTAATTTATTTTTAAAGCGTTGGCTTTACGCAATTCTTGCTTAACATCGCCAACTATACCCATATTTGCTTCTCTATCAACTTTAAGAGAAACTGTTAGATAAGGTATTAATTCCTCCCGCAATGCCGCACGCTCTGCATTGATAAACGCTTGTACTTCTGAAATTTGGGCAAATTTATCATTTAATTGCAATCTTGCCTCAGTACCAAACTTTTCATAACCTCTTGCCGGCTTTCCCATATAGATATAACTAATTGGATTTTTCTTATCAAGTTTTTCAACCTGATCGGCAAGCGGTAGTCTGTTTTCAATCATTAAAGTATCTTCCCTCATTACAGTCACAACCATAAAAAAGAATAATAACATAAAAACAATATCTGGCAACGATGCCGTATTTACAGCAGGTAGTGAATCGTCTTTCTTATTTTTAAATTTAGACATCTCTAATTTTTGTTTTTCTTATTGAACTTCTGAAAGTTTCTCAGGATACTCGTCTCTAATTTGGTCAATAACCTCTTTCAATTTGTCTTTATTGCCATTAAATTTCGGGTCCTTATATGCTGCTTCCATCTCCACGAAATTCATTCCTTTAAAACCTCTTTGGGGACCCACTTGTATGGCTCTGATATTCCGAAGCTCATTGTAAGCTGCGACCAATTCATTTTGAACTGAGATATAGGTTGCGTAAGAGGTTTCACGCTCATTTTTCAATGAAATAATCGCTTTGTCTGGATTATCAGATGACTTTATGTCCCTTGCACCTTGACAATAATTACAGCTTCCATCACCGTTATTATCCAAAAAGGCTATTGCCAATGACCTTACGTCTTTAAGTTCGGCAATCTCATTCTCAATAAGCAATTGATCTTTACCATTAATTAGAACCTCAAAAATGTTCTTTTGCTTTATAACAACATCCTCGTCATTTTCTTCCATTGGAGGTAATTTTCTGTTTAGACCAGAATCCTTAGGAATAGTCGTTGTTACCAAAAAGAAAATAAGAAGTAGGAAGGCTATATCGGCCATTGAACCTGCATTAACTTCTGGTGCTGCTCTCTTCGCCATAGTTTTCTTCTATTTAATTTATTTACTCAACATCTTTTTAATTCCGAAGAACAACATCAATCCCCCAGCAGAGAGAATTAAAATGTACATCGCTTTAATCCCGGCCTCAATCATTTGCGATTGTGTAGCCGTTAATATTGAACCATCGCTCAAGACACGTTCCTCGCCTGAAGATATAAAGAAAGCCACCAATAATATAGCTGCAAAAACACCAAAGGATAATAAGGCCTTTTTTAACTTATCTGGGTTACTTACCAAGTTTATTAGGCTAAATAAAACTGCCGAAATTGTTGCAATAGCCAAAACAACATATGCAAGTGTAGCGAAATTTGATAGTACACCTTGATTGGCAACATCAGCTTCAATCGCTTCATCTCCAATCATCATAATTCTCACCAAAAAGAAAATAGCGATAAGAC
>JBCCOJ010000007.1:0-35499 GCA_039025415.1 Bacteroidota bacterium
CGCTAATTAACATGATACCCAATGCTAAAAAACCCGAAAACACCAAAGCCATTGCAGCATCAATTTTGACACGAGACTGGGATTCTATTCCAAAACTAACTTAAACAAAATTCAATTTGGAAATTCTTGGCATTGATGTCGGTGGCTCCGGCATGAAAGGTGGTATTGTGAACATAGAAAAAGGCGAACTTATATCTGAACGCTTTCGTATCCCAACCCCAAAAAACCGCAAGCCCAAAGACATGGCCGAGGTCATTTCAGAAATTGTCTCCCATTTCAATTATAAAGGAAAAGTCGGTTGCGGTTTCCCAACGGTAATCAAAAAAGGTAGCTGTAAATCACCGGGTAACTTACATCCCAGCTGGATGAACGTTAATGTTGAAGAACTCTTTCAGAAAAAAACCGGACTAGAATTTACCGTGGTCAATGACGCCGATATTGCAGGTTATGCCGCCATGGAATTTGGTATCGGGAGAGGTATGGACGGGCTGGTCATAATGATAACCATTGGTACTGGGTTGGGCAGCGGCGCTTTTTATGATGGAAAGCTCATCCCTAATTTTGAATTAGGCCAAATCCCTTATAAAAAATATAAAAAGATTGAACACTTCGCCGCCGCTTCTGTAAAGGAACGCGAAGGTCTTTCCTATAAGAAATGGGGAAAACGTTTTAATAAATTCCTCGAAATTGTTGATATAGTTGTTGCTCCCGATGTCATTCTCATTGGTGGCGGCACCTCAAAGTATTTTGATGAATTCAAAGACTGCATCACCATTGAAACCCCAGTGTATCCAGCCAAACTTAAAAATCATGCCGGTATTATTGGTGCTGCGGCTGCGGCCCTGCATAAAATTCCAAGACATTGAGTCAATTTGATTATTGACTACACGGTTTTATTCCGCTTCCTATCCACTTCCTTTAGATAGACTTTACGTAAGCGCAAGTGGTTAGGCGTAACTTCGACGTATTCATCTTTTTGGATGTATTCCAAAGCTTCTTCCAAACTAAATTTGATTGCAGGTACGATTTTCGCCTTATCATCTGCTCCCGCACTACGCACGTTGCTCAATTTCTTGGTCTTGGTGACGTTCACCGTCATATCATCGCCTCGTGAATTTTCGCCAATAACCTGGCCTTCGTAGATATCTTCTCCCGGGTCGATAAAGAATTTACCACGCTCCTGAAGTTTATCGATAGAGTAAGGTATGGCCTGACCGTTTTCCATAGAAACCAAACTTCCGTTTTGACGTTCTGGGATGCCACCTTTCAACGGTTGGTATTCCTTAAAACGGTGGGACATTATCGCTTCACCGGCAGTTGCAGTTAATAATTGATTTCTGAGACCAATAATACCTCGCGACGGAATCATAAACTCAATCAACATTCTGTCGCCCTTGGCTTCCATGCTTAACATTTCACCTTTACGAATGGTTACCATTTCCACCGCCTTACCTGAAACTTCCTCGGGTAAATCAATGGTCAATTCTTCAACGGGTTCGCATTTTACACCGTCAATGTTCTTAATAATGACCTGCGGCTGACCAATTTGCAATTCGTAACCCTCACGTCTCATGGTTTCAATCAAAACCGATAAGTGCAAAACACCTCTACCGTAAACCATAAACTTATCTGCCGAATCAGTTTCCTCAACCCGTAAAGCCAAATTCTTTTCTAGCTCCTTGGTCAAACGTTCCTTGATGTGTCTTGAAGTAACATACTTACCATCCTTTCCAAAAAATGGGGAATCATTGATGGTAAACAACATACTCATGGTCGGTTCATCAATCGCAATGGTCTTTAAACCTTCGGGATTTTCAAAATCAGCAACAGTGTCTCCAATTTCAAAACCTTCAAGACCAACAATCGCGCAGATATCACCCGTTTGCACCGCATCTACTTTTTTTCGTCCTAGGCCATCAAAAATATGGAGTTCCTTAATTCTCGACTTCACAATACTACCATCACGTTTTACCAATGAAATATTTTGATTGGCTTTCAAATCACCCCTTGTTAATCTGCCAATGGCGATACGTCCGGTAAACGAGCTAAAATCCAAAGAGGTAATTAACATCTGGGTAGAGCCCTCCTCAATTTTAGGAGACGGGATGTGTTCAATGACCATATCCAATAGCGGCTCGATATTCTCGGTACGATTTTGCCAATCGTCACTCATCCAATTCTGTTTCGCCGAACCATAAACGGTTGGGAAGTCCAATTGCCACTCCTCTGCCCCAAGCTCAAACATCAAATCAAAAACCTTTTCGTGGACTTCATCTGGGGTACAGTTTTCCTTGTCAACCTTATTGATAACCACGCAAGGTTTTAAACCTAAATCGATAGCCTTTTGTAACACAAAACGCGTTTGCGGCATGGGGCCTTCAAAAGCATCAACCAATAACAACACGCCATCGGCCATGTTCAATACACGCTCTACTTCCCCTCCAAAATCGGCGTGACCAGGAGTATCAATGATATTGATTTTTGTATCCTTATAGACAACCGAAACGTTCTTTGAGGTAATGGTTATTCCGCGCTCACGCTCTAAATCATTGTTGTCCAAAATTAAATCACCGGTGTTCTCGTTTTCACGAAACAATTGACAGTGATACATAATTTTATCAACCAGGGTCGTTTTACCATGGTCAACGTGGGCTATGATTGCGATATTCTTAATGGCTTCCATAAGGCATGATTTTAAGCGCGCAAAGGTAACTTAAAAATTGGTTTGTTTTGCATGGTTAGGGATTAAATGAATTAATTTGCCTTTCCAATAAATTTAAGATGTAAGATGCTAGAAATTAGAAGTTAGAGAATAGAGGAAACTTAAAATTGAATTCATAAAATACCATTCTAAGACTATTTCCGTTAAGGTTTAAGACCGTTAAAAGATTTTGCAAAATGCCAACCTTACTTAAACACATCCATAAAACGCCCTATTTATACTTTCTTGCAATTATTATCTACTGGTTTGCAGACATTTATCAACGCGCAGGATTCTCAGCATATTTAATCTTATTGTTATCGCTGCCCTTTCTTTGGCAAATCATTAAGCCCAATAGAAAATTAAGCCTTAGCTTGGGTGTCCTTTTCTTCTGCCTTTCCTCCTATCTCATTCTGGCATATTTATCAGATGTTTACAAAATTGGGGAACTCACCAAAAAATCAAAGGAATTTCTTATCGTTGGGGGCCTATTTGTATCAGTTAATTTTCTAATGGCCATTTGGATACTAATAAGTAGCTTTAAGAAATTTGCCTGATTTTTATCTTCGGAAATATGAAGCCATCGTCCAACTTTAGGTGAATTATAAAGCTTTAGAATTTACTTAACTTTGCGGTTTAAATTTATATTTTGATGCAACTTTCAGAAGTACCAAAGCTCAAACACACCGATAGTAATAACTTTTTCTTGCTCTGTGGGCCCTGTGCAATCGAGGGCGAGGAAATGGCGATGCGCATTGCCGAAAAAGTAGCGGGCATTACCGATAAACTTCAAATACCCTACGTATTTAAAGGGAGTTTTAAAAAGGCAAACCGCAGCCGGATTGATAGTTTTACGGGAATAGGTGATGAAAAAGCCTTAAGGATTTTAAAGAAAGTATCTGAAACCTTTGATATCCCAACCATAACCGACATCCACGAAAACTCAGATGCAGCAAAGGCTGCCGAATATGTTGACGTACTTCAAATCCCAGCGTTTTTGGTGCGTCAAACGGATTTAGTCGTCGCTGCCGCGGAAACTGGAAAGGTAGTCAACCTTAAAAAAGGCCAATTTATGAGTCCGGAAGCCATGAAACATGCCGCTCAAAAAGTGAAGGACACTGGGAATCATAAAGTTTGGATTACTGACCGTGGTACCATGTTCGGTTACCAAGATATGATTGTTGATTTTCGTGGAATCCCAACCATGAAAGCCTATGCGCCGACGGTTCTTGATGTGACCCATTCACTACAGCAACCCAATCAAAGCGTAGGCGTTACCGGAGGACGACCAGAAATGATAGAGACCATCGCCAGAGCGGGAGTTGTCAATAATGTTGATGGACTTTTTATCGAAACCCATTTTGATCCAGCCAACGCCAAAAGTGACGGAGCAAACATGTTGCATTTGGACAAATTGGAAGGACTTTTGAGCAATTTGGTGGCGATACGGAAGACTATGAATAGTTTGGGGTGATAGAGTTTAGATTTTAAAATTGCCAATTCGTCTTATCTCTAATTTCTCATTTCTTATATCTTTTTTACAATCTTGATTTTTCGAAATACGTTTTAAACAGTCAATTTTAAATTCAACAATAAATAAATGGATATAGACTTCAGGGAAGCAACCCTTGACGATTTACCCGAGATTACCTCAATCTTTAGGGATACGATCCAAACAGTAAACATTAAGGATTATTCAGAAAAGCAGATTGAAGCTTGGTCAAGCGCTGCCAACGATACCAAAAAATGGGAAGGTCGCATTAAAAAACTCTATTTTTTAGTTGCCGAAGTGAATAATCAAATTGTTGGATTTGCCTATCTCAAAGACGGCAACTACCTAGATGGCCTATTCGTACATAAAGATTTCCAAAGACGCACCATTGCCTCGAAACTACTCCGCATTATGGAATCCCGCGTATCACTCAATGGCTTTGACACCATCAAATCTGACGTGAGTATTACGGCACTACCCTTTTTTGATTCTCACTTTTATGAAGTTGAAAAGAAACAGAAAAAATCATTTAAAGGGATGGTGTTTGAAAATTATATTGTCTATAAGGATTTGTAGTACATTCGTTCAAGAAGACCCAAATAAAATTTTGCCAGGATTTAGTCTTCTTTACTTCTTATAAAAAGATTCGTCCTTATAACCCTCAACCTCTTTAAGAATTTCAATAAACAGTGTGTCATCAATATCATCGAGGGATTTATAGCGCACGGATTTCACTACTTTTCGCTTTTCTGAAACTAAGAAAGCATCCCATTTTTCAGATAAATGCGCCGAATGCCAAAACCCCACATCTACGTAGTTCTTGCTTTGATTGATATAACAAATTGGTTTTTTACCAATGTAGTAGCAGGGAATACGCCATTTATATTTCAAGTCAACATTAGGTAGGGTATGTTCTACCAGCATTTGCAAATGGAGCATTATGGATTTATAGGGTTCAGGCTGGTTGAGGATATAAATTTCGGCGGGGTTCATAATTTGGCGTTATTTTTGATTTTGAAAATATATGAAACAAACATTACTTCTTAGCCTTGTTCTAATTGGATGCCATTTTAGCCCTGCACAAAATTACAATGCCGTAGACGACATCGTCTTAGGATATCCCGACAACTTTAATTCGATAAAGACTTTTTCAGAACGTATTCAAAAAGATTTTAATACCGATGTTGATAAAGTAAGAGCGGTCTATTTTTGGATTTCAAATCACATTAAGTACGATTACAAATCATTGAGTCGTAAAAATAAGTCACAGACCTATAAAGACGATACCGAATTGACTTTAATACAAAGAAGGTATGCTGAAAAGGTGTTAAAGAGAAAGTTGGGTGTCTGCGAAGGTTATTCACAACTAATGAAATTTGTACTAAACGAATTAAATATAGAAACAAAAGTCATAACGGGTTACGCGAAACGATTTCCAAAAGAAATTGGAAAAATTAGAAACAGTACTAACCATGCATGGAACGCGGTAAAAGTTGACGGTAAATGGCAACTAATTGATGCTACTTGGTCAACTGCAACAAATGCGAACGACCCTGAGCATGTCGATTTTAAAGAGACTTACTTTTTTATCGCTGCAAAAGATTTATTGAAATCCCATTTACCGCAAGAGGAAAAATGGCAATTGTTGGATAAGCCTATGACTAAGTCGGAATTTTTTTATCAACCGCTTTTCTATGAACCTTATTTTAATTCTGGATTAGAGCTTTCAGAAGAAAATTTAGGCATATTAAGAATTAAAACCGATGATTTTATTAGGATTCCTTTCGACATTGTAAATAAGGATAATAGTTATTACTATGCGTTTAAAAACGATAAAACAACGAGAAATCTTGATTTAGAAGAAGTAGAAAAAGGACACCTCACACAAATTCCTTTTAACTCTAATAGAAATGACATTCTTACAATCTATCATGATTTCAATGCCGTACTAGCTTTCAAAATAATTGTCGATAAATAGTTGCTTAAAAAAATTTATTTCTTTTACTTTGTATTTCAAAGTACTTTAAAATGGAATCAACAAATTATCTCAAAGACATCAGCGACATCAAGACCATGATGAATCGCTCCTCGCGTTTTCTATCTATTAGCGGACTTTCTGGAGTTCTTGCGGGGGTTTATGCCATAATCGGTGCCTATTTGGGGTATCGGATTATTTATAAAAACAATATGACTAGTGCCTCTGGCTACGAGACCATCTTTATAACATCAGAAGACACCCAAAAAATTTTCATAATTGCAGGTGTTATTGTGTTGCTTTCCATTGGTACTGGAATCCTTTTTAGTATTATAAAAGCGAAAAAACAGGGCGAAAGTTTATGGGACAATACGTCAAAGAGACTAATAAGTAATTTCTTAATTCCATTAATAACCGGAGGGCTTTTTCTATTGCTCTTAATCCAAAAGAACGTGTATTGCTTTATTGCGCCGTTGACACTTATCTTTTATGGACTCGCCTGCGTCAATGCTAGCAAATACACCTTGGGTTATATTCGTTATCTTGGACTGACTATGATATTTATCGGATTGATTTCAACGTATTTCTTAGGTTACGGTTTGTTTTTCTGGGCTTTGGGATTTGGTGTTTGCCACATTGTTTATGGCGCGATAATGCATTTTAAGTATGATAAGGAGCCCCTCCTAACCTCCCCAGAGGGGAGGAACCATAACCGAAGTAGAAGTTGAAACTCCATACTTTTGAAAAAATTTAATTTGAAAACTGAGTACTGAATACTGCGACTGAAAACTGAGACTGAATACTAAGACCGAAAACTGAATACTGAATACTGATTACTGAAAACCGAGCTTGAGCATAATAAACAATATAAACAAGTTATTTGACCATCGCATACGCTTGGGTATCATGAGCGTGCTTATGGTAAATGAGTACGCCGATTTCAAGACGCTAAAGGAGCTTTTGGGTGCAACCGACGGAAACTTGGCGAGCCACGCTAAGGCTTTGGAAAAGGCCGAGTATATTTTTGTGGAAAAACAGTTCATCGGCAGGAAGCCAAATACGCGTTACTCTACAACCAAACTGGGACGCTTAGAATTTAAAAAACATATTGAAGCTTTAGAAAACCTAATCAAAAAACAACAAAATGGCTGACTTTGTAGCAAAAAACTCAATCGTACGCGAAATCTGGGGAAAGAGCGACACCATATTACTGGTATTCGCAGGAGCTTCAGCCGAGTTCGCCCTTAGCATTGCTGTTGACTGGCTCTATTTTACTGGAAAAATCCCAAACAACCCTCTGGGCCGCTTATTCTCGACCGTTGCCTACGCTAGGGATATCGTGTTTTCAAGTAAATCTGATGCACATAAAGCTATTGATAAAATCAACCAAATACATAGCGCTGTGGAAGAAAGTCGTGGAGAAAAAATACCTAATTGGGCTTATCAGGATGTTCTTTTTATGCTGGTTGACTACTCAATAAGGGCTTATGAACTTTTGGAGCGCCCTCTCGACATAAACGAGCGGGAAGCTGTTTTCAAAGTCTTTCTAAAAGTTGGAAAACGAATGCAAATCAAAGATTTACCGGAAAATTATGAGGCTTTTGAAATCAAAAGACAATCCCATTTGGAAACCAACTATTACAACGGTGATTTCACTAAAGACCTATACAAGCAGTACAGAAAGCATCTTGGCTATTTCCGATTCAAACTGCTCATCGAAACTCAAATACTATTAACTCCTAAAATTATCAACCAGAAATTAAACCCACGCAGGCACAGCTTGGTGGAACGCTTTATTACGATTTATAAAATCAGTAGAAGAATTAAACTTGATAGCTTTATCAAAACACTTGTATTACCAGATGAATATCAATCCCAAATTAAAGCAATGAACGTTATCTCAACAAACTAATATTTTTTTTATCAATTTACTTTGTATTTCAAAGTACTTTTATATTTACAATTATGAATAAAATCGTCACCATCATCGCAGCAGTACTATTCAGTATTCTATTTTACGAACAAGCTATAGGCTTGAACTTTGGCCTATTTGCACTGGTCACTTTATTGGTTCTTGCCCTTCACCAACCGATTCAGTTTAAAAAAACGACGGTTATACTCCAGGCAGGGCTTTATCTCTCAACTGCTGTTCTGGTGTTTTTTCAGTCAAGCACACTGGCAATTACTACCAACTGTATCTGCTTCTTTACACTGGTTGGTGCCGTATCCGAACGTCGTAGCAGTATTTATGTTAAATGGTTTAACGGATTGTATTCTAGCATCGCGGGATATTTCCACCGCAGTTTTGAAGCCCCTAAAAAAGGAAATCCTGATGTACCCAAAAAAGAAATAGATTACTGGCATTTATCCAAAATGGTGGGAATTCCTATGCTATTTATAATTCTGTTCGTATTGCTTTATAAAAACGGGAATGCGCTTTTTGGAAGCCTAGTCTCTAATATCAGTTTTGCCTTTATAGATTTTCAGTGGCTTCTTTTTACGGTTTTGGGCTATTACTTAATGAGCAATATTTCGAAACCAGTCCGTATCGACCCTGGCACCACAATGGATTTAGAAACTGGTAATGAGCTGCTAAAGAAAGACCTAATTTCATCTGAAACCCAAGTTGAAAAAGACAACTCCTTGGTTAAGGAAAATCAATTGGGCACCACTCTCATTTTATTGCTGAATCTTTTACTTCTATTCTATTGCGTAACCGACATTATTTCGATTTTTAAAATTTCCGCCGAAAACGCCTCAGAAATGTCCAATCGGGTACATAGCGGCATCTACGCGCTTATTGTTTCAATTGTGGTTGCCATTGGCATCATACTCTATTTTTTTAGAAGCGACCTGAATTTTTATAAGAGAAACACACAACTGAAATACTTGACTTACCTCTGGATTCTTCTCAATAGCGTTCTGGTTGTCCTCATCTTTATCAAAAACCAAGATTACATTTCAAGCTTCGGATTGACTTACAAACGTATCGGTGTTCATGTTTATATCCTGTTGACCTTAGTTGGTTTAATGACCACATTCATTAAGGTACTCCAAATTAAGAACGTCGCGTTTCTTTTCCGCCGAAATGTTCAAGCTGCTTTTGTTCTGCTGCTAATGTGTAGTGTTGTTAATTGGGACAAATTTATTACTGAATACAACCTTAATCAAGCCGAATCCTTTGATACCAATTATCTAATCACGCTTTCAGACCGAAACGCCACGACGCTTTATAATAATAGTTTGGATAGCCGAATTAGTTCCTCAGATAAAAATCGTATTGAAAAAAAATACCACGATTATACAATTGAAATGGAACAACGCCAATGGCAGGAATTGAATTATGAGTCCATCACTCTTAAAACCGAACGATAATGAACATCCCCAAAAATTTGGCGAAATCTTGTTTGTTGGCCACGGTTGTTTTTTGGATAGTTCTTTTATCTGATTATTCATTCCTAATAGACGCACTCTTTTCTATGATTGTTTCAATAATTCCCATCGGTATTACATCCTCATTTGTAATATTGGTAACCGTCTGCCCTATTTTTTGGTTCTTAAAAAAGAAAGGCGAATCCCTGAAAAATGCATGCCAAAAATACTTTCCTTTCTATGTAAGTGTTTCCTTTCCTATTTGTGTTTACGGGATTTATTCATGGGGTTTCGAAACCTTTTCAATTGCATTCTTTATTTCCGCATTTATAACAACCTCGCAATCCTGGGTTTGGTTTGCTAATGAATTTGGATTATGAAAAGACTTAGAAAACAACTCATTGAATGGCTTTTTGAGATTTCACAAAAAGCCTATACCAATTTGTTTAAAAATCATAGTGCATGGGGAATTACCACAACCGAGCTTTTGGATTATCCAAAATACACTTTCGGTAGGCATTTAGGGGAGTTCCTAAAGCGAAACAACTTTGAACTGATTGCCAAGGTCGAACGACACGATGCTTACCACACCTTAACTGGTTACGGAACGAACGTGGAAGACGAAATTGCGCTTCAGTGTTTATGCTTCGGTAATGGTAAACGTAGTCCCTACCTCTACGGCGCTATAATACTTGGTGTAATAATCCTGCCTGATTATTGGCGATTCTATTGGCATTCTTATAAACTAGGGAAAGCAGCACACCCCTTTCATCATTTTGATTATAAAAAACTTTTAAAGGTGAATTTTTCTACTTTTAGAAGTATGATTTTCAGTTCAAATTTACTACAAAATATTTCAACCGAAAATGATGTTATCATTAGAACTGAAGTGTTGTTAAAAACGAATTGAAAATTAAAAACGATTCCCCCACCAATAGGCGGGGGAAGTCAAAAAGACTCCCGCTTTCGCGGGAGATAAATATGAAAAGACTTAAACTACTATTACTTGCGTTTGTTTTCCTTGTTGTGGGTTTAATTATCACAAACTATTGGATTTCTTATTCCACGAGCGATGCTTTGTATGAAGATGTGGATAACATTCCAAAAAATAAGGTTGGTCTTTTGCTAGGTACTGCAAAATACTTATCCAACGGAACTATTAATCTTTACTATAAGTACCGCATTGATGCCATAGTTGCGCTTTACGAAGCTGGTAAGATTGAATTCGTGTTGGTAAGTGGAGACAATAGCACAAAATATTATGATGAGCCAACAACTTTCAAGGAAGATTTGATGGCCAAAGGCATACCAGCAAATAAAATTTTTCTTGATTACGCCGGCTTTAGAACTTTGGATTCTGTTGTGCGCTCAAAAGCCATTTTCGGTCAGGACAGCATTACGATTGTGTCCCAGAAATTCCACAACGAACGCGCCATTTATCTTGCCAATAATCACGATATCAAAGCCGTAGGTTTTAATGCCGATAACGTTTCAACACGTGCAGGTCTAAAAGTTCAGATTAGGGAGTATCTCGCACGAGCAAAAGCATCAATTGATGTGCTTTTTAATGTTGAACCCAAATTTTATGGCGAAAAAATAATTATTGAATAGTATGATGTTAGACCTCAAATACGCTATAGCCACAATGCTACTTTTGGCAACGGAAATTTCTATCGCGATATTTTTAAAAACAGGCTTTATTCGGCACACCTTTGGCGATGTTTTGGTCGTCATTTTGGTTTTTTGTTTCCTAAGGAGTTTTTTCCCAAAATCTAAAATTTCGACAATCACGTTATCAATTTCTGTTCTGTTGTTTGCTTTTGCCGTTGAATTTGCGCAACTCTTAAACCTATTAGATAGTATTGGACTAAGGGATAATCAACTGGCTATTATAGCATTGGGCAGTACGTTTCATTATTCAGACCTTATTGCTTACTGTATTGGTATTGCGATTATTTATCTGATTGACCTTAAAATTTAAATGCTATGGAAAGCTTAAAAACCCTAATCTTAAATCGGTTCAAATTATTTTTAGTTCTTACGGCCTCAATGGCGCTTAGTTTAGTCCTTTTAATGGTTAGAATGAAGTTGAATCAATCTTTTTATTTATTGTTCTTGGTTTGGAATTTGTTCCTTGCGTTGATCCCATTCTTGATAACATTATGGTTAAGGTCAAGTAAGAACTTAAATTGGCTTAGCCTAATCCCGGCATTCGTCATTTGGATGTTGTTTTTACCCAATGCCCCATACATTGTAACCGATTTATTGCACTTGCGCAATGCTGAAATACATTTGATGTGGTTGGACGTACTGGTCATAACTTCCTTTGCCTTCAATGGACTTGCTCTTTTTTATATTTCAGTTTCAGATATGAATACAATACTTAAGTGCTTTCTTAGACCCAAAAGTTTGAATCTGCTCATGTTTACAATTTTCGGAGCGACCGCTTTCGGAATTTATCTCGGTCGATTTTTACGTTATAACTCCTGGGAAATCGTAAATAATCCTTTTTCAATTCTTAAAAACTGTACCCACTTGATTTTCAAGCCCAATGTTGAAGCTTGGATTTTTACCTTGACGTTTGGGGCTTTTTTATGGGTGAGCTATCAGTTATTGAATGTTTTTGGAAGTAAATACGATTAAACTCATTCCTTTCCATCCACGAAATCCTGCAAATAGCTAAATCTTTCGGTAAGTTTACCATTTTCCGTGATTTTCGCCCGCTCCAGGACACCTTCCGCATCATTATTGAAAAAAGAAGGTAAAACATGGTCTAAAAACATCTCCCCAAACCCTTCACTGGCATCTTTGGGCAGCTCGCAAGGTAGGTTATCTACCGCCATTACGGTTATGGCGTCTTTAGAATCAAAAGCAACCTCAGTTTCTGATTTAGGTTCATAACCATAAAACGGTTCTGCTATAGTTGATGGCCTGATGGTACTAGCAACTGGCCCATCTATATCACAGGAAATATCCGCCACCAAATTTATTCTAAAATCGTCTCGTTTGGCATCCTCACGACTAAACAGATACGGCGCGCCATCCCCATAAAAATGGCCTGCAATAAACATGTCGGTCTGTTCGGCATAAGGCATAAAATTACTTTCGTAATCAGATGGGTCATTATAAAATTCAAACTTATCGCCCACTTTTCCGTCCTTACGCTTATTGTATTCCATAATATCTACCATGCAATAAACAGGCTCGGTAAACTCATTGGTCAAATAAATGGCATCACTAACTTGTTTTATCTTCAAATGGTCAAGAATTTCTTTAGCACCGAGAGCGACCTTTCCAGTTCCTGATAATAAAATTTTGATATTGGGAATTTCAATTTTATCCAATTCAGATTTAACCTCATCTAAATCGGCTAGGGTTTCCACTTTTGGGAGTTTAAAATGTTTATCCCTTAGTCCTAAAGCCCGAAAACCATTGTAAGCCCCAACAAGACCGGCATAGCGACCAAAACCAATTAATCTTGCGCCGTTTTCTTTCACAATGGTTTCATGGTCGTAGAGCGTAATATTTTTATCTAAAATTGCCCTAAGTAAATCCCGATTATAGGGCTGTTTTTTAATGGTATGCGAAAAGAAAAAGTAATCTTTATTGGGGACTAAGGCATCAATTGGCACTTCTTTCACCCCAATCATGACATTAGCTTTTGAAACATTATCCAGAACTTTAAAGCCTGCTTGCTCATAGTCAACATCTGAAAATATCCTAATTTCGGAAGACTCCACTATGAAATTAGAATTTGGGAATTGCTGTTTAGCCTCTGCTAATTTTTCCGGGGAAAACACTACCCTACGGTCGGGCGGATTCTTACGTTCTTTGATGATTGCGAAGGTCATAATTGACTTAGATGAAATTAAAAAATCGGACTATTGTCCACGAAAATAGTCCGATTTGATTTGTTTACAAAACTTTGAATTAGGAAGTTGAATTTCAATCTACACGCTCCACTTCGCTTTCACTTTTAAGAACATGGTCGCCATCTTCTTGTTCAATGAAAAGTGCTTTGTTTACTTCCTCTCCATCTCTGGTCACTTCAGTACCTTTGATTGTTTTGGTTACTTTTTTAGTATAGGTTTCCTTAACCTCTCCAGTCGCTGTTCCGTTGCCCCCAGTTCCATTTTACTTTTGTACCTTCTTTAATCATATTTCATGGTTTAAAATTTGACTTTTTGATTTAATTCTCGATGGAATTGTTCAAAATCCATTCGAACTCAATTTAATTCAAGACCCTGACAGATTTTCCAAAGGTTCTCTTAAAATAGGTTTTGGAACAGCATTTGCGCTATTAATTTTAGTAAATTCGCACACCTTCGCCAAGGCTACGATGTGCCTTGGCACTAAATTGGGACTTTACAATAATATTACAGCTCAAAATATCCATGGAATTTTTGAATTCGTTTTAGATAATTTGAGAAAAATTGAAAAAATTCCCGCTTTAACATTAATTATTGGGGTCGACTGGTTTTGACAGCGAGACTCATTGAATGGTAAGCACGTCGTGTAAGGACTTTGAAACACGTAAAAGGCTAAGTCAAACTTTAAACGGCGAGAATAACTACGCTTTAGCTGCCTAATCTGAATTATAGTAAGATTTCGCTTATTTCTACTAGGTAGGAAGGCTAAATGTCCCCAGAAAGCCCTGGTCAGTGGCGTTCTTATTTGGGGCATCGTAAAAATTGACTAAGGTATGGCAGTGCTTCGATGCCGTATCGAGATTTAGGAGCTAAGTTGTAGGTAGGTTGTCTTTAGCCAGCCTACAATCTAAAAATCAAGAAAAGACTAAACGTGTAGAAAGCTATTTAATAGCTTGTTTGGACGAGGGTTCGAATCCCTCCGACTCCACAACACTCAGAAAACCGCGCCTAAAAGCGCGGTTTCTTTGTTTGGTGTAAAAGCCGAGCTTGCTCGAAGCTTTGTAACCAAATAAAGAAATTAGGGCGCAGCCCGTGGTTTTCTATTTGCAACTTTGGATTCAATGGGAACTTCAATCCCTTCGACGCTACAAAGGTCTGCAAGACCTTTGCTTGACGCTCCAGCCCTCTCCGACTCCACCTTCGCCCTCAAAAGCTATTTTAAGACATTATCGTATAATTAAATCAAAAACTTAGGTCGAATTATTACCGCTTCAAAAGCGTTCTCGTTACAGTCTTATCATCAGATTTGACTTTTAAAAAATATACGCCTGTATTTAATTTAGACAATCCCGATATTTTTCCGTTCTCGCTTTTAATCTCAATCTCCCGACCCATGCTATCAAACAACTTCACATCCTCAATTAATCGCTTGGACTGTATATTCAAATCGCTAGAAAAAGGATTCGGAAAAATGGATATTTCATTGCTTAGAAAATCATCTTCAACCGACAATGTCGCACAATTTGCTACAGTTCCGACCATTGAGGTAAAATTACCGTTGTTTATTGACCAATGCTCCCATTCTCCTCCAGAACCCGTTTCCCAGTCGGTTAGGTCTAAAAAGTTAGCACCAGAAGCTGTACCACCAACTTTATAGGCTTTTACAGCTTCACCGTTTCTATTCCATGTGACTGGCTCTCCAATCTCTAAAGTTTCGGGTGTAAAATCTGAAGAGCAATTTGCCTGCAGAAAATAGGCATAGTCGTCAAAGTTTGGAAAATCACCGTAAACGTAAGCTTTACCTTCACTATCTATGCAAACTGAAGTAAATTCCTCACAGGCAATACCGAAAGAACGCATATCATTATCCTGGGCAAATCTTGCCAAGAACACAGTGTGGCGAGGTCTTCTGTCGGGATCATCGTAGTGGGTATCTGTTATCGCATTTTCAAGAAATGGAATTTCCAAAAAGTCATTATAGCCTAAAGCAACTCCTGAATGATAAGGATCTGATAAAGCTGTGGCATTTGTAACAGTACCATTTTCAGCCGAAAAATAGGCACTACCTAAAATTGCCATGCCTGCACTCGTGCCACCAATTACACCTTGTTTGACATTTATAAAATTATTAAGCGCATCTTCCATCGCATTATCCTTGAAAAATGACACGTAATCCCATTGGTCACCCCCCGCAAACCAAATGGCTTCCGCATTTTCGACTCGTTCTAAAACATATGGGTCAATCGCACCAGCTTCATTATCAATTACAAACGTAGTAACTGAATTTAGGTTTACACCCAAATCCGTATAAAAATAGTCGTTATATCCATCGCTCCCTGAAGCCCTTAGCACAACCACGTCTCCACCATTGGTCTTATCCAAAAACCAAATCATGGCATTGTCATTTTCTGTGGCTCCGCCCATAAGGCATACGCCACTCTCATGATTTGTATTTACATCAGTGGCATTTCCTGTAAAATATTCAGTGTAGTTTTGTGAGAGACCAAACTGAAATGCTATTAAAAAAATAAGTGTAATTTTTTTCATGCTTGTATTGATAATTTTTCTTCCTTTTCTTTCGTCTCGGGCATTATTGGCCCAATTGAAATTCCTGATTTGTTATGAACAAAACTAATTGTGGAAGATAAGCGTTTCTTTTAAAATTAGAAACTAAATAAATTCGATTTATGAAAATTATCCTATTCTTTCCGTCCTTCCACAAAGCATGAAAGCGCTAAATTCTTTGAAATGTGTCAAGGAAGGTTCTTTTTCAAAAATCCAAAAATCCCTTTCTTCTTCTTTTTTTTCTCTTCATCATCGGCCGTTTCAAATTCCTTTTCGTCGCGCTTCTTTTTGAAAAGTCTTTTTAAAAATCCGTCACGTTTTTCAGGCTCGCAATCCAATAACGCCATAATTTCGTCTGAGGGTTTTTCAAATTTTGCCCGCGTAATAGTATTAAAATTAGAGTCTTTATTCATTTGTTGCAAAAACAAGGCTACCAAGGGCAAAGCTGAATTTGCCCCTTGACCAATTCCCGTATTACTGAAGCCAATTCTATGGTCGTCGTTCCCTACCCATGAGGCCATTATTAGGTTTGGACTTACCCCTATAAACCAACCGTCTTTGTTTTTTTGAGTGGTGCCAGTCTTTCCGGCGAGGTCATTTTGCAAACCATATTTACTCCTTACTCGCTGTGCAGTTCCAGAATTGATAGTCGATTTCATCATTTCAACCATTATTTGTCGTGTTTCCTCCGAAAATGCTTCAGTTGATTCCTGGCTTTGCTCTGCCTTGAAAATTACATTTCCAGCTTTATCTTCAATTTTGGAAATGTAAAATGGTTTGGAAATCTGGCCTGAATTTGCGTAAGCCGTATATGCCGTAGCGATTTCCAACAGGGATAATTCAGCTGTACCTAAAGCTAACGAAGGCACTTCGGGTAATTTGGAATGTATACCCATTTTTTGCGCTTGTGCAATGGTGGCCTCAATTCCAACCTCTTCTAAGACCTTTACGGCGATTGTATTCACCGAGTTGCTAAGACCATATTCTAATGAATAGTTTAAATGCTCATCTGTTTCCTCATCGCCAGAATTGGTGGGTTTCCAATTCTTCTCATTGGTATAAGTCATTGCCTTTACTGGGATGTAAGTACAGGCATCCATTCCTTTTTCAAGAGCGGCGGTATAAACAATTGGCTTGAAGGTTGAGCCTACTTGACGCTTTGATTTTTGAACGTGGTCGTATTTAAAAAACTCAAAATCAATCCCACCAACATAAGCCTTAACCGCGCCTGAATGCGGTTCAATAGCTACGAATCCCGAATTGAGAAATTTCAAAGCATTTCGCAAACTGTCAAGGGTTGTGAGCGATTGCAGCTTATCTTCTTTCCAAGAAAAAAATTTTTGTTCCTGTTTAATTGACAAGGAGTCCCAAATTTGTTTGTCAGTGTAATTTTGCGTTTTCAAATTTTTATAAATA
The DNA here is from genome assembly GCA_039025415.1 of Bacteroidota bacterium. Lineage (GTDB taxonomy): Bacteria > Bacteroidota > Bacteroidia > Flavobacteriales > Flavobacteriaceae > Psychroserpens. The sequence goes on from JBCCOJ010000007.1 coordinate 17,391, forward strand.
CTCAAATCTTTCACCCTGTCCTTTATAAAACCGTCATTAAGCCAAGGTGCGTTTTTTCCGTGGCCGTTTTCAAATTGCTTTTGTAAAACGGTCATGTGCTTTTTCATGGCGTTTTCGGCATATTGTTGCATTTTAACGTCAATGGTGGTATGGATTTTTAATCCGTCGCGATACAAGTCAAATGTTCCCTCTTTATCGTTTTTAGATTTTAAATCGTTATTTAGTGAATCTAAAATCTGCGAGACATCATGTCTAACCTGCTCCCTAAAATAAGGGGCAAGGCCGTTATCATGATTGAATACGCGATAATCAATTTTAAGGGGTTTTGATTGGGTCAACTGGCGTATTGAATCGTTAATATAGCCATTGGCTTCCATCTGCTGAAGAACCACATCACGGCGAAATTGACTGCGTTCTGGGAATAATCGCGGATTAAATGTGTGCGAAGCTTTTAGAGTACCAACGAGGATTGCTGACTGTGACAGATTAAGATTGGTTGCCGTTGTATTAAAGAATTTCTGTGCTGTACTTTCAATGCCAAAGGTGTTTTCGCTAAAAGGAACGGTGTTTAGGTATAGGGCAATTATTTCAGACTTAGAATATGTATCTTCAAAACGGGTCGCTACAATCATTTCCCTGATTTTATTTACGGGCATGGAAAATAAACCATGGTCAGCTCGACCATAAATATTCTTGACCAATTGTTGACTAATGGTACTGCCGCCGCCTGAAGAATTATCTTGTAGCAGAATAGATTTAAATAATACACGAAACAAACTTTTATAATCTACCCCACTATGTTCATAAAATCTCGCATCCTCGGTCGCTACAAGGGCATCAACCAAGTGTTTCGGTAAATCTTCATAATCTACCATCTGACGGTCAAAAACGAAATATTTCCCAATGAGCTTAGCGTTGGAATCAAGAACTAAGCTAGCTTCAGCCTGTTTTATGTTGGCTAAGTCTTTCGATTCTGGTAATTTACCCCATAAACCAAAGTAAATTGATAAAAAGAATAAAACTACGACGGCAACTAAGCCAAGAAGAATCTTGAGTGACCGCTTGAACCACTTTAAAACCATATATTTTTTCATTCAAAAAATTTGTTCAAAATTAATATACGAACGCAAGTATGATTTTGATGTTTTATCAAACGTTGGTTTTTTTGGAATCTATGTTTTATTTGGACTAGAATTCGTGAGTATTCGACAATACTTGTTGAGACTAATTTAAAAATGTGAATCCGCACATTTTAATAGCATAAGAGATATCCTATTCTAGCAAATAGAACGTAATTATATCAGAAACATTAAACTAATAAAAGATGAAACGTACATTAAAGTATTTTACGGCGCTTAGCCTATTTTTAATTGGATACACAGGGTTTTCCCAATCTGAAAAAGACAAAAAAATAATGGCTGATGCGGAAGATGCAAAAGCAACGATGGTAGAGAAAGACTCAGAAATCGCTGATTTTTTTAGTAAGTCTGCCGGTTATGTCATTTTCCCAAATGTTGGAAAAGGAGGTTTAATAATTGGTGGTGCATCGGGTAATGGAATAGTCTATGAAAACGGTGTTGCCGTTGGAAGTGCCGACTTAAAGAAATTGAGCGTGGGCTTACAAGCTGGTGGACAAGCAATTGTAGAAGTTATTTTCTTCGAGACCCTTGACGATTTAAATGATTTCAAACAAGGTGACTTTGAGTTTGCCGCTGGAATTTCAGCAGTTGTTCTAAAGGAAGGAAAAGCCAAAGGTATAAAATATCGGGATGGAGTAGCTGTAGTGGCGATGCCGAAAGCCGGACTTATGGCCGAAGCCTCAGTTGGAGGGCAAAAATTTGATTATGAATCTTTTTAGTTAGTAGGTGGCAGAAACAGTTAAAAAAAGGACAGCATCAAATCGCTGTCCTTTTTTCTTATAATTATTCTTTAGAAACAAGTGTATTTCAGTTTTGCTTGGATTTGAAATTTTCAATCCCAGTTTTAAGCCAATCGTAATATTCATCAACATTAGGCGTGTAGGCCGTTGTTCGATTCAAAAATTCCATATCGTGATTTAACAACACATAATAGGGTTGGGAATTATTCTGAAAGTTTATGGTTTGTAGCGTAGCCCATTTATCGCCAATCGTCCTGATTTTTTTGAGATTACCAGATGGCTTTAAGTATTCAAATTGCTCATTTTCAGGTAGTTTTTTTCTGTCATCCACGTAAAGGGAAATGATGATATAATTTTCATTTAATAAATCATAGACTTTTGATTTGCTCCAAACCTGTTCTTCCATTTTACGGCAATTGACACAAGCCCATCCCGTAAAATCTATCATAATCGGCTTGTTGTCTGATTTAGCCTTAGCGATTCCCTCATTAAGGTCTTTATAGCAATCTAAACCTAGCGGACATTCAGAATCTTTTTCGTAAATACTATAAAATAGCGGTGGTGGAAAACCACTCAACAATTTCAGATTTGCATATTTCGTATTGGTAAGACCAGGTAACAAATAGATTACAAATGCCAAGAACAAAATACCCGTGGTTATGCGGCCTGTACCTAATTTTTTTAATGGCCCGTCGTGCGGGAATTTAATCTTTCCGAAGAGATAAAGCACCAACCCAATGCCAATTACAATCCATAGCCCGATAAATATCTCGCGTTTCAACAAGCCCCAGTGCTCGACCAAATCGGCGTTGGAGAGGAATTTTAAGGCCAGTCCCAATTCCAAAAAGCCAAGAACGACTTTTACGGTATTCAACCAACCTCCTGATTTAGGCAGTGAATTCAACCACTTGGGAAACATGGCGAATAATGAGAACGGCAAGGCCAAAGCTAGACCGAAGCCACCCATACCTAAGGATAATTGGGTTGCACCACCGTCTGAGGTCAAGGAGCTCCCAAGCAGGGTTCCTAAAATTGGACCTGTGCAGGAAAATGAAACAATAGCCAAGGTCAATGCCATTAGAAAAATACCAATTAATCCACCGATATTATTAGCCTTACTATCCAAAGCATTACTCCAAGATGCAGGTAGTGTCAATTCGAAATAGCCAAAAAACGAGAAGGCAAACACCAAAAAGATTATGAAAAAGATAATGTTCAACGTCACATTAGTAGATACATTGTTTAATATCTCAGGGTCGAGAGAATCCAATACGTGAAAGGGTAAACTAAGTAGAACGTATATGAGAAAAATAAAAAAGCCGTAAAGTATTGAGTTGGCTAGACCCTTTTGGGTATTACCAGCACTCTTGGTGAAAAAGGAAACCGTGAGCGGTATCATAGGAAAAACACATGGTGTTAGAAGTGCGATTAATCCGCCCAAAAATCCCAAGAAGAAAATAGATAGATTGCTTTTTTCCTTGACGTCTTCCTTTTCGTAATTCTCTTGACCAGTAATTCCTAAATCTAAATTCTCAGATAATGTCTCACTGCGTTGGTCTATTTCTATGTTGGAAACTTCAGTTTTACTTCCGTCTAAATTAATGGTGAATTGTTGCTGGCCGTTAATACATCTTTCATCGTTGCAGACCATATATAAAACTTCTGAAGATATCGCCCTTAGCTTTGTATCCTTTAGAATTATGATTTGTTGAAAAGTAGCCTCATTGTCAAAATATTTAATATCCAACTCAAAAACCTTATCAAAAACGGGTTCAACCTGAGGTTCTGAAGTTTCGCCCTTAAGTTCGAATAGATTATCAGCCGTATTATAAACAAATTCAGTTGGTAAGGGACCAATTCCATCAATAGGCTCTTGGGAGTATAGGTGCCAGCCTGTTTCAATATTAGCCTTGTAGATTAACTTGTATTCACTTTCGGAAATTTTTTCTACCGACGTATCCCACAAAACTGGTTCTAAATACTGGGATTCGCTTGCGTTTAAATCAAAATTTCCAAAATCCTCTTCTAAAGTCTCTTGCAATTGAAAGGTCAAATCCACGTAATTTGGTGGGAGGCAGCGCTCGTCATCACAGACCATAAACTCGACTTCACCAATGACCACTGACAATTCAGAATTCAAAAGTTTTATGCGTTGCCTAAATTCTGCCTTATCTTCAAAGAACTTGATTTTCATTTGAAAAACAGGGTCATCGACTGTTTTCCCTTCGGGTTCAGACGTATCTCCTTCTAATTCATAATCACTTTTTTCAGTATAAGCAAACGTGGTGGAAATTGGACCACCTTCATATTTTTTCTGGGAATACAAATGCCAGCCAGAATCTATTGTGGCAATTGATATTAAGTCATATTCTGTATCTGATATCTTTTCTGCTGAAGTCGTCCAACTGACCGGTTCAAAGACCTGAGCCTTTATTGATGAAATAAAACAGAATAAAGCAATTAATAGATAATAACGTTGACTCATATTAAGGGCTGCAAGAACCAAATGATTAATTGAATTATAAATCTTAGTCGTAAAAGTATTTATAAATTTCTCCACATTAATTATTCAATCGGATTTAATCAAAAACAATACAAAAAATGCAACCTACCGTTTCTATTGAATACTAAAGTAGATTGCATTAAAAGAATTTAAAATATTATTCCAAATTATAGTGACATAAGAATTACATTAACATAGTTACTGGATTTTCAATGTAACCCTTTAAAGTCTGTAAAAATTCAGCGCCTGTAGCACCATCAACAGTTCTGTGGTCACAAGCCAAACATAGTTTCATCGTATTTCCTGGTACAACCTCACCATCTTTAACAACCGGTTTCTGGATGATTGCACCTACTGATAAAATAGCGGAATTTGGTTGATTAATTATCGAAGTGAAACTTTCAATGCCAAACATCCCCAAATTTGAAACTGTGAATGTACTTCCCTGCATTTCGTCTGGGGTCAATTTTTTATTTCTAGCCTTTCCAGCCAACTCTTTTACCTCAGCACCTATTTGCGGGAGCGATTGTTCATCTGCAAATCTTACAACTGGAACTACAAGCCCATCAGGAACTGCAACTGCCACCCCGACATGCACGTGATGGTTTAAAATCATTTTATCAGCTGTCCACTGCGAATTTACTTGTGGGTGCTTTTTCAATGCCAAGGCACAAGCTTTAACAATCATATCATTGTATGAAATCTTGACATCAGGGACAGAGTTAAACTGCGCTCTAAACGCAATAGCGTTATCCATGTCAAATTCTACATTGAGATAGTAATGTGGTGCCGTGAATTTAGAATTGGTAAGGGCTTTTGCAATCGCCTTTCGCATCTGGGAGTTAGTAACCTCCTCGGTACTTTCTTGCCCAGTTGGCGCAAATTTAGCTGCCGAAGCCGCAGAAGTAGATTGTGGAACGTAATTCTCGATATCTCGTTTTACGATTCTACCGTTATCTCCCGTGCCATTGACTTGGGAAAGATTAATGCCCTTTTCTTCTGCCATTCTCTTGGCAAGCGGACTAGCAAAGGTACGTGACGCATCTGAACTTGAATCTGATGTTGTTTTAGCGTAGGAGACATCTGTCTGTGAATCGTTTGAATTCTTAGATGACGTATCTTCTGACGTTTTACTCTCTTTTGTATCTATTGATTCTGATTTTGGAACATCAGCTTGAACAGCTTTTTCTGATTTTTCATCGTCAGATGCTGTTGAAGCATCATTGTTACCGCCACCAGCTTTAAAATTCTTAGCTACTCCCGAAACATCAGTGCCGTCTGGACCAATGATTGCCAAAAGCGCATCGACTTTTGCAGTTTCACCTTCGTCTAATCCAATGTGCAGCAAAGTACCAGACTGAAAACTTTCAAATTCCATAGTGGCTTTGTCGGTTTCAATTTCGGCTAGGATGTCACCCTCTTCAACGGTATCACCAATCTTCTTCAACCACGTGGCAACGGTGCCCTCTTCCATAGTGTCACTCAGTCTTGGCATGGTCACAACAGTGACGCCATCTGGGAGTTCTTGGGAATCACCCGAATCTTCCTTGGTTTCTTTCTCGTCGGCTTTGGTATCTTCGGAAGAATCGCTCGCATCGGTTTGCTGTTCTGAATCGCCTTCAGATTGAGAATCATTCTCACTTTTTGATTCGCCGTTAGAATTTCCGTTGAGATAGCCTGAAATATCCTCACCTTCTTCACCAATGATGGCCAATAAGGTATCTACTTTTGCAGTCTCCCCCTCCTGAATCCCAATGTGTAGTAATGTACCTTCATTGAACGACTCAAACTCCATGGTTGCCTTGTCAGTTTCAATTTCAGCTAAAATATCACCTTCTTCAACAGTATCTCCAACTTTCTTGAGCCAGGAAGCCACAGTACCTTCCTCCATGGTATCGCTCAAACGGGGCATATTTATTACTTCTGCCATAGCTTATATTTTGTGTTCTATGAATGGATAATCTTCTTGCTCGTAGACTGCATCGTACATCACATTTTTTTCTGGGTACTGCGATTCTTCGGCAAACTTTTCACATTCGCTAACGCGTTTTTTAACACGTTTATCAATTTCTTTTAATTCGTCCTCGGTAGCGTATTTCTTTTCAAGAATGACATTTCGCACTTGGGTAATAGGGTCAATTTTCTGGTATTCGGCCACTTCGTCCTTCGTTCTGTAATGTTGTGCGTCACTCATAGAATGCCCTCTATACCTATAAGTTTTTAACTCAAGGAAGGTTGGGCCTCCACCACTTCTCGCTCGCTCGATGGCTTCATCAAAAGCTTCGGCTACTTTTACGGGATTCATACCGTCAACTGGACCGCATGGCATATCATAGCCCAGACCTAATTTCCAAATATCGGTATGATTAGCTGTTCTAGCGACTGAGGTTCCCATGGCGTAGCCATTGTTTTCACAAACAAAAACCACAGGGAGATTCCAAAGCATTGCCATGTTAAAGGTTTCGTGAAGTGAGCCTTGTCTAGCAGCACCATCACCAAAACAGCACAATGTAACTGCATCTCTGTCGTGGTACTTATCGCCAAAGGCAATACCCGCACCGAGCGGAATTTGACCACCTACAATACCATGACCACCGTAAAATCTGTGTTCTTTTGAAAAAATGTGCATAGAACCCCCGAGACCTTGAGATGTACCTGTAGCCTTACCATAAAGCTCCGCCATAACCCTTTTAGGGTCTTCACCCATACCAATGGGTTGTACGTGGTTTCTATAAGCCGTAATCATTTTATCCTTGGTCAAGTCCATGGCGTGTAAGGCTCCCGCCAAGACCGCTTCCTGACCATTATAAAGATGAAGAAAACCTCTTACTTTTTGCTGAATGTAAACCTGAGCAAGTTTGTCTTCAAACTTTCTCCAAAAAAACATATCCTCGTACCACTTGAGGTAAACTTCTTTTGTGACTTTTTTCATGTGTATTATTAGGCATTTTTAGAATGGGCAAATGCAGAAACGGCATTCAGACCAATCTTAACTATTTCAAAATTAGTTGCGACTGTTTTATTAAATCAGTGACAATAGGAACCGGCATTTTGATTTACAAGGATACCTATTTCACTTCAAGCACGAATAACAAAAATACTATATTAGTCAATAAGGAAAAAACGACTTTTGATAAAATTAAGGCTCAGATTGCGATTGAAATAAAGAAAAAGCAATATGGCTAAATAATGATGATTTGCGATTGGAAATCAATGAATAGTTAATAATGAATAATTAAAAATGAAAAGTGAATGGTGACTGGCGAACAATGAAATAGAAAAGCTAGGATAATTTGACCAACCTCGAACTGAGGGCGTCTTAATGCAAATTGCATACTACTACTGGAGCCTGAACATCCTAAAAAAAACCGTCATGTGCAAGCAGACCGCCGTCTATTCTACAGAAAACTCCTATCAAAACCTAAGGGAAATAAATTGGCCATGCTTTCAGACTTTATAATCTTTCCTTCAGTTCCCATAAAGTAAATCGCTATTGGTGCGTCTTGTTTGATTTCATATTCTGAAATGGCCTGACGGCAAGCGCCACATGGAGGGATTGGGGTTGTTGTTACCTGATTTTCAGCACCAGCAGTAAGTGCTATTATCTTTATAGTGGCATTTGGAAATTGCGAGTGGGCATAGAAAATCGCTGTTCGTTCTGCACACAGGCCAGATGGATAAGACGCGTTTTCTTGATTGTTTCCGGTGATGATTTCGCCATTATCTAATAACAGCGCAGCACCAACAAGAAATTTTGAATAAGGAGCATAAGCCCTTTTTCTCGCGACACTAGCATGTTGAAGTAATTCTAGAACCTCCTTTGGAAGTTCAGACTTGTCTTCAAAAACCTCAAAAACAGTCTCAATTTTAACTTCTTTCATCTAATAACGCCTATTTATCTATTTGGTCATACGGGATACCCTAATCACAAACAGGATATGGGTCTAACTTTAATTGACCAGCCTTTAATACTAGAAAATTAGTAAAAATCGAGGACTTAATGATAAAATGAACTTGCAGAAACTTCTACAGTAATTAGTACTCACGATATTCACCTTCAGCAAAATTGAAAGATAAAGAAAACCTTAGTGTATTCTCCAATGGACTGCGAACTCTTGAAGCTGAAAACAAGTATGATAAATCGATATTGATCGTTGTGTATTTGAATCCTGCCCCGAGAGCGAAGAATTTTCTAGCACCTTTATCATCACTTTCATTAAAGTATCCTGCACGAAAGGCAAAAGAATCTTGGTAAAGATATTCAGCACCGAGGGCCCAGGTGAATTCTTTTAACTCTTCGCTAAAACCGCCGGGAGCATCACTAAAAGATTGAAAAATACCTGGAAGGAAGCCAACATCATTGCTCTGACCTTGAGTGATAATTGTGGGTTCAGATTCATTGACATCTGTGGTTTCTGGGTCGTCGTTGGTCTGCAAACCATCACCATTGGTGTCTACAAATCCAAAAAGAGGAGGCGTTGGCACTAATAACTTTGTAACCTCAGCAGTTACTGCTAACTTATTATAATCGTCAAATATAAAGTCGAATCCACCTCCTAACCTGAGATTAGTTGGCAAGAAGTTTTCACGACCACCATCATCATATTGAATTTTAGGCCCTAAATTTTGGATAGCAAAACCTAAACGTGTTCTACCGTTAAAATCATTGTAGGCCTGTTCTTCGCTTTGATAATAACCGGTTATATCCACACCAAATGAACCTGCAGCCTGTGCGTTAGCGTCAACAGACTGGATTCTGAGGTCAGAACGTAAATACCTTAAAGCAACACCCATGGAGAACTGTTGCGCCAATCTTAATGAATAAGAGACGTCCACGGTGAATTCATTTGGTCTTTCAAGTAGAGGTTCTGAAAATTCATCTGTTCTAATCTCGATATCACCAAGTCCGAAATACTTAAAACTAAACCCAAACGCACTTTGCTCATTAATTCTGTTGAAATAGGTCAAATAACCTATGTCAATGTCATTGACCAATTGACTCAAATAAGGAGTATAACTTACAGCAATACCTGATTTGGCTTCTGAAAATGCGTATTTTGAGGCGTTCCATTGCTGGGAATAAGCATCTACCGAAGTGGCTACACCAATATCTCCCATACCAGCTGAACGTGCATCTGGAGCTATCAACATGAAAGGCACAGCAGTTGTAATTACAGTACTTTGATTTGGAAATGTTATAGTTTGACCCTCTTGGGCATTAGTAAAACTGAAAATTGAAATTGCGATTAGGGGTAATACGTATTTTTTCATGGAATTATTTATGTTCATAAAATGACCAGTCATCCTTATGGTATCGGTAAATATAGATGATTATTGTAATTGGCACCTAACTTTTCGGTTAAAAACAAAAAGTATGGATGAGTTATAGAATAACAAGCTTTTCAATTTTTTCAACTTGCTTATTTAGAGCGTTTGAACGCACAATCAACTTGTAGACGTACACGCCCTTACCTATCTTATCGCCAAAATCGTCGCGGCCGTCCCAAATGATATCTTTGGATAGGGAACTAACATTTTTTCCACCACCTGACGTTTGCCCATTTAGCGTTCTGATAACCTTTCCGGAAACGGTAAAAATCTGTACCGAAATATCAAGTACACCTGAACTGTTATGATTGAACCAAAATTCGGTATAATCAATAAATGGATTTGGGTAATTGAGCACATTTTCAATTACCAACTCTTCATCTTCATCACGTACATTAAATTCAATCTCTGAGGTAGAGGCATTATTATAAACATCCCATGCCCTTAAGGTAAGCGTATGTATTCCAGGCTCAAGGTCCCTTAAGGGATAACTCACTTTGCCATTCTGAAAATCATCAACTTCGGCTTGATAATAATCATTTAGTATAAATGGATTGGTTTCGTCTCCATCAATAATGGCTAAAATATCATGGCCAATGCCACTAGCGGTATTGATGCCATTGTCATCTTGTAGCTTGGCGAGCAGGGTTGGCGACTCATTGGTTATGCCTCCAGAAACAAAATTTTCATCATTTATGAATAAATTAATCACAGGTCCAATATTATCTTCGGCTGCGTTTTCATTGATACCACCAACTTGAAAGTCGATGCTTGACCCAGCCTTATCATCCAAAATATTATCTTGTTTAGCGTAAAAACTCACTCGACCGCTACCAATCGGAACTCCGATATCTCTGGGCACGACAAAATTGAAATCGAAACGCCCATTTGTAACAGTAGCTTGACCGTTAAAAATGGTTTCGCCCAAAACGTCAAAATTTAAAATTTCATCAATACCCCCGGGTGGGTCAACAATGCCATCATTACCTAGTGTTTGTCTTTGTATTTTCTTGTCAAAAACAGTTGCATTTAAAATTCCGTTGTAATTTGAAAGGAAATTTCCTTGAGAATCATAGACCTCACCACTCATTTTTATGCGTCCCAATGCTTCTAATACGTCAGGATTCTGATCAATAGGAACATCATTTATGTGAGTCAATCTAATATCTGGTCTTGCCAGTGATAGCGGCATAGCGGGGTCTCCAATAAAGGACATCAGATATTTTTGGCGATTCCCGACGACCATTGGGTCATTTTTGGTAAGTCTCAAAGCTTCTGCCATTGTGATTCTTTCCAAATCATCAAATGCAAACAAATACTGCCCTAAGGTTTCATTAAATCTGGTACCAGTTCCTAAAAACACCCTCCTGGTGGTTGTTATTAAACCGATTGCACCACCTTGGGTGTTCCAATACGTAAGTTCGCCAGCGGTTTCCCTTAATGGATTATCAAAACGGGTATACTCACAAGTAATAGTTATAAAAACGTTGAATTTGCAAAGGTTATTTAGTTCCTGGGCATCAACTTTAGTAAAGATTCGTTCTCCCGAAAGACCATCCTCTCCGCCATGACCAAAATAACTCACTGCCAAAGCCCCAACTTCTATGGCATCCCTAAAATCTTGATTTGCCTCTGGATATCGATTACCACTGGCAGTTGCTTGCTGCAAGTAAGAATCTGAATGTACTTTTATCGTATTTATAAAGCCCTTTTCTTCTTGAACCTCATCACCTATAGCATCAGTTACTTGTTGAAGTTCCCCTTCGCCATTTTTATCGACATCATCGGAGACCACAAGATAATTATTACGCCAATTGCCAAAAGCCTCTTGACCATAATGCAACTCTATCTTGTCTACTAATTGTTTGGCGCGCTGGGGAGAATCTGCCAAAATACGACCTACGGCGATATCAAGACGGTCTGAGGTTGCCATATTACCTTCTGTAGGGTCCATCATACCGAAAAAGTCGTCTGAAACAAAGGAACTAGTTAAACTAAAGCTTTCTAATGAATACCATGACGGTACAAAATTCGTATTATTGGATATCCTGTTTTTAAAATCGAATGAGGCGTCCCCAAATAGGCACACATACTTTAATTTCCCCTCGGGTGCACTAGCATTATCGTACACATATTTCACTAGGTTTCTAATAGCGGTCACGTCTTGATTGCCCGAACTAAATTCGGTATAGATATCATCCAGGACAACCACTTTTACCCTCAATAAATTGACATCACGATTGATTTGAGCCAATCTTTCAGCCTGTGAGAGAAATACCAGCGGTGTGATAATGAGGTAATCAATATCTTCAAATTGGCCTTGCGCATTTTGAAATATTGTGCCTTTTATATTTTGATTATTGACAAACGTATTCCCATCCCTTAAAGGTTGAAAGTAATTTGCACTAGTAACTGCTTGATATATTTTTTCTGTTCCAGAAGAAGCCTTAAAACTAAAATTATCAACCGCATCGGTATTCCTGACACTACTTACATTATATTTATCTGTAATATCCCAAACCTCTTGCACACTTGTCGCATTACTAATTGTATACTCTGCAATTCCGGAGCTATTGATTACCTGATTATTTTTAAAACGAAATTGCTCGCCCTCAAATCTTAACTCCCTAGTAGCTTCCACAGAAATAAAGTCTAAATAACCATCCACCGACGGATTTCCTCCATTCTCGAACGTTAAGGTGAAATTAAGTTCAGAAGAATTTAAATTGACAGCTGTTTCGATATCATCTGAATCACCAACAAAGTTTGTGTTTGGTGGTGGCGGGTTAAATTGCATTACGCCAAGCACTTCACCATTTAACACTGCGGTCATCGTAGCAGTGGTGCTACCCTCATTTAAGGCACCAGTTAAAATACGAACCTGCGCTGGTTCAGAAGTGACTAAATTTGGAAAAGTAAAGGTATAATCCCTTACGTTTTCGACATCAAAGCGGTCCCCAAACCAACGTCTACCCAATCTTGCAATATTGGTTTCGTCAATTTCATAAAACTGGTAATCCTGAAATTCATCGAGCTGAATGTTTGCAGTGCCACCTGGCTGCTGCATTTCGGTAATACGCTTACCAAAACCACCACTGACATTTACGAAATAGTGAGCTCTATCGGTATAAAGATTAATATTTGTATCGCTCTCTTGATTATATTCCCTGGGCCCTTCGCCATAGAACAATATAAAATCATTATCATCAAAAACACCGTCCTGTTCGCCTACAAATTTAATGGCGTTTTCAGTCAGGTCTATAGGGTAAAATTCACTATTTCTAAGAGGAAGCATCGCGCCGCCATTACCATAGATTTTAATTGTACGAGGGTCAACATTAGTGTTAACTCCCAATTGTTCCAAAAAATCCTTGGTTATTCTAAAAACTCCTGATTTATCTACATAAAATTTGTGCCAAGTTCCAGAATTTAGAATCGAATTAGTGACCTCCAAAGCGCCTTCCGCAAAACTTGTTAGTCTCTCGCCAACATTATAATTATATTCAACCGCAAAAGAAGTTATCTTTTTAAAAATTCCATTTTCGTTAATTATAGGAGATAATTCTAAATATGTTATTGTCTTTCCCCTTTCAATGGTATTTTTTATTAGAAGTGATGGCGTGCTGGGTATAGTAGACTTTGGTAGACCTTTTAAATCGGCTTCGGGCATAATTACCATTGTAACATTGGCTAATCTAGCCGAACTTTCGTTAATTCTATTATTATCGACCCATTGAGCGAAGTATCGTAATCCTAAAGTTTCGGTAAAACTAAAATGCAATTTATCAAAAGCCGGAATTTCTATAATGGTTGTTTCAGTAGAAAGACTGACGGTCCCTTGCCAGTCAAGTTGAAAGCTTTTTTGTTGGGAAAAGCCAAAAAAACAGGCTAAACCAATAAGAATTGAAAATCTCTTTTTCATATAACCAATAACGTCTCTTAAAGTGTGTTATTATAAGGTCTAATTTAATAATTCAAAATTACAACAATAATTATTTTTTTGACTCGTTAATAGAAACAAAACTGACCGACGAAAGGGTCAAAAATCCGATATTCTGTTAAAAAACAAGGATGAAATGCACTTTTTTTCGGTGAATTTCGTAAATTTGCTTGTAGGTTGTTCTATAATTCTTATATTGCAAGCCTAAATTTAATTAGCTTACTTAAAACGTATGGACATGAAAAAAATCATTAATCCGAGGATATTAGTCGCCCTAATAGTATCCTTGACAATTGTAAGTTGTAGCCGCAACTCAAACAATGGTACATCGAGAGCCACGGGATGGCAAATCAATGACCGAGATGGAGGGTTTCAATACAATGACAAATTTGAAGAACAAGAGGCTGGCCCAGGTCTTGTATTTATAGAAGGAGGAACTTTTACCATGGGAAAAGTTGCAGACGATGTTATGCATGATTGGAATAATACTCCAAATCAACAACACGTTCAATCTTTTTATATGGATGAAACTGAGGTAACTAACAAAATGTACCTCGAATTTTTAGATTGGATTAAAAGAACTTACCCGCCAGAAGAAGAAAATTTTAGACTTATATATAAAGGTGTGCTGCCAGACACTTTAGTTTGGAGAAATAGACTCGGTTATGCTGAGACAATGACAGAAAACTATTTACGTCATCCAGGCTATGGAGAATATCCAGTAGTTGGTGTAACTTGGATTCAAGCCACTGAGTTTGCAAATTGGAGAACAGACCGAGTTGCAGAAATGGATTTGCAACAAGCAGGATATCTCGAACGTGGTTCGCACTTAAATTCTACAGCCGAAAGTAATTTCAATATTGACACGTACATCAATGCGCCTACTGAAACTTACGGAGGAAACGATTCAATTATCAATCCCGAAAGATCACGACGAAGAGTAACAACTACTGCTTCCGGAGATACAATAAATGTATATGCAACTAGGGAATCAGGCTTAATTACCCCTGACTATAGACTGCCTACTGAAGCTGAATGGGAATACGCTGCTCTCGGAATGAGCGAACTTAGAAGCTTTAATGTTTATAGAGGACGAAAAAAATACCCATGGGATGGACAATATACCCGTTCCGGAAAGCGTAAGACTAAGGGTGATCAGCTGGCAAACTTTAAGCAAAGTAAAGGTGATTACGGTGGTATTGCAGGTTGGTCTGATGATGGTGCCGACATTACGGCACAGGTAATGTCTTATGAGCCCAATGCTTATGGTTTATACGATATGGCCGGAAATGTTGCTGAGTGGGTAGCAGATGTCTATCGACCAATCGTTGATGACGAGTTTAACGATTTTAACTACTATAGAGGTAATGTTTACACGAAAAACTCAATCAACGAAGAAGGGAAAGTTGAAATAGTTACCCCAGAAGAAATTGTTTACGATACCTTAAGTAATGGTCAGGTTGTAGCAAGAAACCTTCCAGGTGAAATTCTACAAGTTGGGGTAGACGAAAATGAAACCTACCTTAGAACCAATTTTGACCAAAGTGACAATAGAAACTTTAGAGATGGTGATGCACGTTCTTCACGCCAGTATGCAGACAGTTTTGACGAAGAAATCAATGATGATGAAAGCATGACGCGTAAAATGTACAATTCACCAAAACACAATATTGAAGTTGATTCCTCTGGAACAATTAAGAAAGAATACGATACTTCCAATCAAAGAACCTCTTTGATTAATGATGAAGTAAGAGTATACAAGGGTGGTTCATGGAGAGACCGTTCCTACTGGATTGACCCAGCACAAAGACGTTATTTCCCACAAGATATGGCAACAGATTACATTGGCTTTAGATGCGCAATGTCGAGAGTTGGTTCCAAAACGCAAGGAAGCGGAAAAAAAAGAAATTAAGAAAGTAAATTAAATTTAAAAAGTCCTAATCGAAACGATTAGGACTTTTTTTATACATTTATTTCATGGATATAAGTACACTTTACAACTATTTTCTTGATACCACCGGCGTTTCCACTGATACTAGAAAAATCACCAAAGACTGTATATTTTTTGCACTTAAAGGGGATAATTTTGATGGAAATGAATTTGCGGAAAGCGCTCTCGAAGAAGGAGCGAAATATGCCATAATTGATAACCCCAATAAAAACACTAATGAACGCCTTATCCTAGTTGATAATGTATTAGGAGCGTTACAAGATTTAGCAACCTACCATAGACGAAAGCTAAAAATTCCAATAATTGCACTTACAGGAAGTAACGGCAAAACCACTACCAAGGAACTCATTAATAGTGTACTTTCACGTAAATATAGAACAAGCGCAACGTTAGGAAATCTCAATAATCATATTGGTGTACCATTAACATTGCTAAACATTGATGAATCTGTTGATATAGGTATCGTGGAAATGGGTGCAAATCATCAAAAGGAAATTGAGTTTCTTTGCAATATAGCATATCCTGATTTTGGTTTAATCACAAATTTTGGCAAAGCGCATTTAGAGGGATTTGGTGGGATTGAAGGCGTAATTAAAGGTAAATCTGAAATGTATCAGCACCTTAGGAAGCATGACAAGACAATATTTGTAAATTCAAATGATGAACTACAGCTGAAACAAGTTGGTCACTATAAAGACAAAATAGAGTTTGGTAAGGATGTCAGTTTGATTGAAGAGGAGCCTTTTCTAAAGTTGTCATACAATTCAATGGAAATACAAACTCAAATAACAGGAAGTTATAATTTTAATAATATTTGTGTAGCCATTGCTTTAGGTAATTATTTCAAGGTAAATCGCGACGATATAATTGAAGGAATAGAAACGTACGCACCAAAAAATAATCGTTCTCAGGTCTTACAAAAAAAGAATTTAACAATCATTCTTGATGCTTATAATGCCAATCCAACCAGTATGGAAGCGGCCTTAAGGAGTTTTGCAAAAAAGAAGAATGACATGCTTACTGCCATTCTAGGCGACATGTTTGAATTGGGAAATGAATCAAAAGTCGAGCATAGAAGAATAGTGGAATTGGCTATGAATCTCTCTTTAGATAAGCTGATTTTTGTCGGACAGCATTTTAACGAAATACGGTCAGATTTTCCTGAAACTCTTTTTTTCAAGACCTTTATGGACCTAAAAGATAACTTCGATACTATCAAAATCCCATCTGGAAAATTACTGATAAAAGGATCACGTGGGATGGCTTTAGAGCGCGTTTTGGATTTGATTGAAAGTCATTAGAAATCCCAACCCATTTTCTTTCAATGGATTGGGATTATGCTTGATGTGAAGTGTACTGGATTCTTTAATCATCCAGAGTCAATTCGCTACTGCAAACCTACCCATCCGGCAGGCGGGTACAGTCCCAATTTGTACAGCTTAGCTTTTGAAGCTTCAAAAGTTATGAATGAATGAAATCGCGATAGCTGGATTCTTTAAGCATCCAGAATCAATTCACTACTGCAAATACAATCCCAATCCGCTAAATGCGGCTTTTGGGATTTTTAGTTTCTCCACGACTTCAAAGCTTTGCTTTGGTCGTTCCGAAACTAAAAATCCCAATCCATTTTTCAATGGATTGGGATTATGCTTGATGTGAAGTGTACTGGATTCGAACCAGTGACCCCTACCCTGTCAAGGTAATGCTCTGAACCAACTGAGCTAACACTCCAAAATCTTAAAAAAATAGCTCTTAAAACTTTTCCTTTAAGTCGTAAAAATAGCCCTATTTCACTAGAAAATCAAAGCAAACAACCTTAAATAATCCTTCAAATTATTGTCTTTTACTCAATTTCACCTTTATAGCGATTTTGCTACTCTTGTGTTTTATATTTCAAATAACGCTGCAAGCTCTTGAATAATACAGGGATTACATATCTCTGGGCGAGACAACTAATGCAAACCTAATCCCGAGAATCGCTATCGCGCTTCTTGGTATTTTTCATTTCAAATAACGCTTCAAGCTCCAGGCTTGGCAACAGGGATTAAATATCCCTCGGCGAGACCACTACTGCAAATCTAATCCAGAATCGCTATCGCGCTTCTTGGTATTTTTCATTTCAAATAACGCTGCAAGCTCCAGGCTTGGCGATAGGGATTGTATATCCCTGGGCGAGACCACTACTGCAAACCTAATCCCGAGAATCACTATCGCGCTTCTTGGTATTTTTCATTCCAAATAACGCTGCAAGCTTTAGGCTTGGCAACAGGGATTAAATATCCCTAGGCGAGACCACTACTGCAAATCTAATCCAGAATCGCTATCGCGCTTCTTGGAATTTTTCATTCCAAATAACGCTGCAAGCTTTAGGCTTGGCGTTATTTGGAATGAAAAATCCCGATTTACCTTCGCAAATCGGGATTTGGTTTGATGTGGGCGCGAAGGGATTCGAACCCCTGACCCCTTGGGTGTAAACCAAGTGCTCTGAACCAACTGAGCTACGCGCCC